>CAZTPV010000021.1:0-7764 GCA_964615085.1 uncultured Desulfurococcales archaeon | reverse complement strand
TCAAGGCCTACGTCTAGGCTAGTAAGCTCCTCTATAAGCTTCTCATACTCATCCTCTGGCTCTGGGAAGTAGTCTCCAGTTAATAGTACGCCCTTTACTCTCCTCTTCTCAATGAATAAGCATACTCTTACAAGCTTTCCTCCAGGGTGTTTCTTCTCACTACACACCATCCTTGGCACCAGCTACCACCTCTCTAATAGCCTTCTCCTCCTCTTCTCCAGGCTTGGCTATAGCTAGTAGTGCTTCTAGCTCTTCTCTATCAATGTGTTCACGTACAAGCTTTAAGTATCTTAGATTCCACTCTATCTTTGAGTACTTGCTCTGGTATAGCTCATACGCTAGTTTTAGTTCAGCTTTTCTAGGCTTATCCCAGATGGGGTGATCTTTTAAGGTGTCCGCTAAGCTATCAGTAATAGCTTTATAAACCTCCTCTATGCCTACTCTCCTGCCTAGTGCCTCTTCGAGGGTTATAACCCTCTTTACCTTGCTTCCAACGAATTTCTTGTCCAATAGCTTCTCCTTAGAGACCTTTAAAACTCTCCACAATATTGATAGGTCTGAAGATACGAGCATAGCTCCATGGACAAATAGTTTCCCCCTAACTCTACAAGCTGCAAGACCAGATATCTTCCTACCATTAACCTCAATATCGTTTAGGGGTCTATACCTGGCTTTCACGCCTAAACTGTTAAGAGCTTGAGACACTAAGTCTCCAACAAGCTTAAATGCTTCAACAACTCCTCCAACATCCTCACTTAAGACTATAGCATAGTTTACATTACCTAGGTCATGGTATACTGCTCCTCCACCAGTAAACCTCCTCACAAGTTTAACATTTAGCCGGTAAGCTTCTACAGCATTAACTTCGAGTGCAGCACACTGGAACCTACCAATAACTATTACTCTATCGTTCCTCCAGAGTCTTAATGCAGGAGGCTCATTGGCCAATAGGAAGGCTTCCTCAAACGCTAGGTTGAAGAATGGGTTTTTAGGCCATTCAGCATTGATAACCCTCAATTATCTCCCTAAAACAATAGGTTTCAGCGGTATATGGTTTGAAAAGTTTTTCACTGTTCAACAGAAAATATTTAAGCATTTAGGAACCAACCATACCATGAAGAAAACCTTGCATGGTGGCAGTAATGTCGCTGATAGAGATTAGGTGGCATGGACGAGGAGGCCAAGGAGCATGGACAGCCTCAAACATACTTGCTATGGCGGCTATGTATGATGGTAAGAGAGTTCAAAGTTTTCCAGCTTTTGGGCCAGAACGTAGTGGAGCACCTGTAACAGCGTTTACTAGGATTAGCGATGGCGAAATTGAAGTCCACTCAATGATATATAGTCCCGACATAGTTGTGGTCTTAGACCCAACACTACTAACTACAGTAAACGTTGTTGAAGGGCTCAAGAAAGGTGGCTACATAGTAGTCAACTACTCTGGGGATCCTGGTAAGCTCTATGAGCTTCTAAACATTAAGCCTGGAGAATATCGTGTCTACGTTACTCCTGCTACTGAGCTTGCACTAGAGGTTCTAGGTAGAGCCATCACAAACACGGCTATGATAGGAGCTCTCCTAAAGGCAAAACAGCTCGTTTCTTGGAGCTCACTTGAGAGGGCTATACGTGAAAGGTTTTCTGGTAAAATAGCCGATTTAAACATTAAGCTCGTTAAACTAGCTTTTGAAAAAGCTAAGGAGGTGTAAGGCAGCCTTGTCTCAGCTTCGTGGATGGAAAGAGTTACCACATGCGGCTGTAACCTATAAGCTATCACTAGAATATCGTACTGGTGGATGGAGAGCTCTAAGGCCAGTGATAAACCAGAGCAAATGTGTGAAATGCCTCTTATGCTGGGTCTACTGCCCCGAGAACGCAATCTTGTGGGATGGCGAGAAAGTTAGCATTGACTATGACTATTGTAAGGGCTGTGGAATATGTGCCCATGAATGTCCCCAGAAGGCAATATCCATGGAGCCTGAGTTCAAGTAGGTGGGGGTGGTCTTATGCCTAAAATCCCTCCAGAGGAGCAGACCCTAATAGCTGTTAATGGTGATGAGGCAGTAGCATATGCTGTTAAGCAAAGTCTTGTAGATGTTGTTGCTGCTTACCCGATAACGCCACAGACCATAATAGTTGAGAAGATAAGCGAGTTCGTAGCTAACGGTGAAATACATACAGAGTTTATACCTGTTGAGAGTGAACATAGTGCTATGAGCGTGTGTGTTGGAGCTGCTGCAGCAGGTGCTAGAGCGTTTACAGCTACTTCAAGTCAAGGACTAGCCTTAATGGTTGAGATAGTCTATATAGCAGCGTCGCTAAGGCTACCAATAGTCATGGCCGTAGTGAATAGGGCTTTAAGCGCCCCAATAAACATCCACTGCGATCATAGTGATGCAATGCTTATGAGAGATTCTGGATGGATTCAACTATTCGTGGAGAATAGCCAGGAAGCCTACGATACAACAATCCAGGCGTTCCGTATAGCTGAAGACCCTAAGGTTCAACTACCTGTCGCAGTGAATCTTGATGGCTTCTTCCTAAGCCACACGCTAGAGGACTTAAGAATACTTCCCGACAAAGCTGTCCACGAGTTTCTTGGAGGCTATAGAAAGCCTGTAAAAACTTTTGTAGACTATCTAGGTAAGGAGGTTCCCGTAGTACTTGATCCAGAGAACCCATTAACTTTCGGTCCCCTAGACCTCTACGACTACTACTACGAGCATAAGATGCATCAAGTGGAAGCAATGGCTAACGTTAAGGATGTTGTTAGAAAGGTTAATGAAGAGTATGCTGAGCTAAGTGGGAGAAGCTATGGTGATGGTGTTCTAGTACCCTATGCAGTAGAGGATGCTGATGTCATAGTAGTAGTCATGGGTAGTACTGCGGGAACAGTAAGATATGTTGTGAAGAGGCTTAGGGAGAGAGGCTATAAGGTTGGAACTGTGAGGGTTAGACTCTTCAGACCATTCCCAGAAGCCGAGCTACGTGAGCTACTAAAGGACGCTAAAACAGTAATAGTGATGGATAGAGCTATTAGCTTTGGAAGCTACGGTCCACTATACCTTGAGGTCAATAATGCATTATACCCGTTAAGGACTAGGCCATACACGATTAACGTCATATACGGTCTTGGTGGTCGTGATGCGAGACCAGAGATGATTAAGAAGCTTATTGAAGACGTCTATGAGGAGACTAGGAGGGGTGCTGAAGGACCTAGATTAAGGTTTATGGGTGTTAGAGTTAAAGGAGCTCAAGAAGACATCGTATCGATACCTAACTACCCTTAAGATAGTGTTGAGGAGGTGATATGTGGTGGAGAAACCATATAAGCTACTCGTATATCCTCATGGCTGGAAGGGTAGCCATAAGCTAAACCTTAACCTACGAGAATACGCTAAAGCACCTCATAATATGCTACTACCAGGGCATAGGCTCTGTGCTGGATGTGCAGCACCAATAGTAGTTAAGCTTGTAAGTATGGCGTTGAGAGGCCCAACGATAGTGGTTACAGCTACTGGCTGTCTAGAGGTAGCGACAACAATATTCCCATATACTAGCTGGGCTGTACCCTGGATACACAACGCCTTTGAAAATGCAGCAGCAACAGCTAGTGGTATTGAGGCAGCCCTTAAAGCCCTAAAGAAAACTGGCCGTCTGCAATACGATAACGTAGACGTAATAGTGTTTGCAGGTGATGGTGGAACGTATGACATAGGCTTACAATCCCTAAGTGGCATGCTTGAGAGAGGACATAGAGTAGTATACATACTCTACGATAATGAAGCCTACATGAACACTGGGATACAGAGAAGTGGAGGTACACCCCCCTACGCTTGGACTACAACAAGTCCAGTAGGACGTGTTATTCCAGGTAAAATGGGTGAGAAGAAGCCTATAGCCGACATAGCTGTAGCACATCGAATACCCTACGTAGCAACATGCACTCCAGCCCACTGGGTCGACATGGTTAAGAAGGTTCGTAAAGCGTTAGAGGCTAATGGCCCAGCATTCATTCATGCACTAGCACCTTGTACTCGTGGCTGGAGATTCGACACCTCATTAACAATAGAGGTTGCTAGAAGAGCTGTTGATACATGCTACTTCCCGCTATGGGAGTGGAGGAGGGGTGAAGGCTACTACCTAACTGATAGAAGTCTAGCAATAGCTAGGAACCCTAAGCTAAAACAGCCTATCGAAAAGTTCCTTGAGGTTCAGGGTAGATACAAACATCTACTAAAGCCAGAGAACAGAGAGCTACTTAAGAGACTACAAGAATACGTTGATGCAGTGTGGGAGGATCTAGTAAATAGAGCCGTAAATGCACCCCGATAATTTTTAGACAAGGTTAAAATTGGGTGAGAGCTCACATACGGGCCTTAACGTCATTCCCTAGGTAGGGTCAGACCCGTGACCCATCGATCATCGCTTATCAGGCTAAGTCTCTTCCTTCTTCTTCTTACCTCCACCAGCGCCTTTACCTTTAGGCTCTATGAACTGCTTGAAGTACCATCCGTGAGCTCTCTTAATGTGTTCAAGTAGTGCTTTTCTTCTAAACATTCCTCTACCACAGACTGGACATGGTCTAGCTCCAACCATGCCTACCACCATTATTCGATTTTCCGAGAGGTTTGGGTAGAGGTTTATGAGGCTAACCTCCTCATGGTTCTCTTAGCTTTCTCTAGCACGTTTGGTGCTATAGCTGTTAGGAATGGAGCCATATACTTTACCCTTGATGCTTCAAGTACAACCTCCTTTTCGCCTCCTGCCTCAAGGTATCCCTCGACTATGAGTGCAACTCTTGTATGGAGGTTGTATGGTGCATATATCCCACTGTAGTAGCAGGCTACAGCTAGATCCCAAGCCTTATCCTCAATACTTTTAGCGTCTCTAGCCTGCTCTAAATCGATAACATATAGTTCACCTTTATCCCTAGAATATATGAAGTTTGATGGATTTGAATCCCAGAGAGCTATACCTTTACGGTGTATTTCAGCTATCATACGCCCCATTAAACGGTATTGTGGTGGTGCAGGATTCTTCTTAATAAGGTCTATTAGGTCTACGCCTTCTATGTAGGTGTATGCTGCCTTAAGCCTACGATGATCTATAAGGATTGGTTCTGGTGTGTTAAAGCCTAAACTCCTAAGTCTCATAGAGTACTCGTACTCTGCGATTAAGCGTGAAAGAGGCTTTACACGTGGTCTGGGAAGGTGTAGTGTGAGTAGTGATGCTAAAACCCATTTCGCTGCTATGGGCGAGGTGTAGTGCTTAACTATTGCTGGTTTAAAGCCCCTGAGGATCTTAGTTGCATGTAGTATCCTTGTGCTCTTGGCCTTACTAAGTGCCTGCTCTACTCCAGTAAGATTGTAGAGTTGCTTCTCAAAGCTAAGTAGCCTAGTAGCAATCCTAGCATTATCAAGCCTTGCTAGTAGCCATGGATCTCTTAGTACTGGGTGAAGCTTAATGGTTAGCCCCTCAATGATTCTACTAGCATCAATGTATAAGTTGAGAGCCTCTAAGTAGCCCTTTAAGCTAGCTTGCTTAGGCCTGTACTCTGAGAGTTTAGGCTCTAAGGGTGCTACAAGCCTATAGCCATACTCTCTGCTTGGCTCATAAAGATCCTTTGCAGCCTCTAACGCTAGTCTTCTAAGCCTAGAATGGCTTTCTCCCGACGATACAGTACTGTTTAATAGTGGTCTAAGCCATGGATACATCCTTGCCAGCTTCCTGGCCCTCAATAGTATGGGCATGTGTGGTGCTATTCTAAGCCTCCTATACAGCATGTTGAGCCTCTTATAGAGGGAGTAAAGCTCCTCACTGATTATCCTATGGAGATAAGATAGTACTAGCCTATTGTAGGTGTCAGAGTCTCCCTCAATGCACACCAGGTTAGCTATAAGCATTACTGCTAGTAGCTCACCAGCTTCAGAATACTGTACATCAAGCTTTATAGCCTCAAGTGGAGCTAACACAATGTCTATAGTTGGTTCGCAGGGTATTACTGGTAGAGGCTTCTCAATAGCAGCTAGTACAGCAGCTTCGTTAGCCCCCTCTCTAAAGGCTATAGAGAATACGGCTCCAAGCTCTACTAGCTTCTTAGCACACTCTTTTGCATCCTCAATTATGGTCAGACCTATCCCCTCTCACAAGAGCTCCCTACACTTATCCAATATTATCTCTGCAATCTTCTCAACCCTCTTAATACTAGTTTCAGCTTCAACGTAAGGCACTATGCATAGGACGTTGGCACTAATATCTCTAGCCTCAGCTAAAACGTTAAGACTCCTATTGCTAAGCTCCTCTACAAGACTACAATGTGGGCACAAGTTTTCATCTATGAACATGTTTACTATAACGCCATATATTCTAGAGCCTAGTGACTCTAAAGCCTTAGCTAGATCCCTTGCAACAGTAGCGCTAAGAGAGTCGTTTGATAATACTAGAACCGGTCTATGAGACTCTGATGAAATGAAGTCTATAAGTTCTTTAGCAAGTCCTCTCCACTCATCAACTATCTGTAATACGTCCTTTCCAAGCCCTTTACGGACTTTATCAAAAACACCTCTAAGCCTTAAGTAGAGTTTTACTGCTTGGCTCAAATGGCTATAGAACTCGTACTCTAGTCTTAATAGTCTTAGACTACCACCTGCAGCAGGTGTATCCCACACTATAGCGTCGTAGCCTCCATCAACATGGTACTTGTAGACTAGGTATAGCATGAACTCATCAACAACACCTGGTGCTGAAGCTAGGTAGTTCAATAGCTCCTCCTTACTAATGCCTTCTACGAGGCTTCCAACAACACTATAAACCTCATCCCCAAACCTCTTAAGCCAGAGCCTTCTAGCATCATCACTAGTAATCGACAACAACCATAAGTTGTCTCTAACCCTGATAGGCTTACCTGTACCCACCTCCTTTAAGCCTAAGACTAGGTTGAGTGTTGGCGTAGGATCTACTGTAACAACTAAGGTGTTACACCCTTTCTCGGAGTATGCTAGTCCTAGGCTAGCAGTGAGTGTGGTCTTTCCCACACCACCCTTACCCCAAAAGCTAACAACAACCAAGCCCTTCCACTCCCCATTAGTCTAGTAGGGGTCTCGTACAGTGCTTAGTTACCCACTCAACTACACAAGCTCTTGAAGCATAAACTTTAGCGCCACTACCCTCAAGGACTCTTTTAACCTCATCATATAGGTCGCCTATCCTACTCAAAACCTCTCTACTTAGACCTCTGCCAATCTCCACGCTTTTAGGTACTATTCCGACAAGTATTATCTTCCCGCTAAACAATCCAGCTGAGTGAGCAATAGCTATAATCCTAAGCGGATCTATATCGTGTGAGTGTACTAGCGACATTTCATCTTTATCAGCTTTGTTAGGATCAGCTTCAATAATGACGAGGGTTCCTGGAGGCTTATCAGTATTGACAGCATCTACAACAATGACTAGATCTCTCCCCTCAAATATACCGATGTCTCCTAAAGTCATGGCTCCAAGCTCCATTAGCTCAGCGTTCTCAACACCGTTACAAGCTTTAACAGCCTTAATAAAGCAGTAGCCTAAACCATCATCTCCCATTATCGTGTTGCCCAGCCCTATCACTAGTATTCTCGTACGCATCTACAATCATCCTCTTAACATAGTTTCTAACAATTTCGACTAAATCCTCCTCTCTAGTAGTGTTAGCGTCTATGCTTTCTGCAATCCTCCTAACAAGCTCATCTAGAGGGCTGTGGAGGAGGAGTTAAATCGTATAGTAGT
>CAZTPV010000020.1:0-3990 GCA_964615085.1 uncultured Desulfurococcales archaeon | reverse complement strand
GGTTATAAGAAGACCTAATGTAACCTTTAACGACATCGGTGGACTACACGAGCAGAAAAGAGAACTCTACGAAGCTATAATATTGCCGTTAACCAAGCCTGAACTCTTCAGAGAAGTAGGTATTGAGCCCCCTAAAGGAGTTCTCCTATATGGTCCTCCAGGCTGCGGGAAAACCCTACTAGCTAAAGCTGTAGCTGGCATGAGCTCTGCAACATTCATACGTGTTGTAGCCTCAGAGTTTGTGCAGAAATATGTGGGAGAGGGAGCTAGAATTGTTCGAGAAGTGTTTAAAATGGCCAGGAGGAAAGCACCATCAATAATATTCATAGATGAGATTGACGCTATTGCAGCTAAAAGATTAGAAGTGGGTACAAGTGGGGAGAGAGAGGTTCAACGAACACTAATGCAACTATTAGCTGAACTAGATGGGTTTGACCCGCTTGAGAATGTTAAGGTTATCGCAGCAACAAATCGAATCGATATACTTGATCCTGCAATACTTAGACCAGGAAGATTTGATAGAATAATCTACGTACCTCCACCAGACGAGCAAGGTAGGTACGAGATCTTTAAAATCCATACTAGGGGGATGAAGTTAGATAAAACTGTTGACTTAAGAGAGCTGGCAAGGATTACTGAAGGAGCTACTGGAGCTGATATAAGAGCTATAGTTATAGAAGCAGGGTATAACGCGATAAGGGCCGGTAGAAGAGTGGTTACTATGGAGGACTTCATGAAAGCTATAGAGAAGGTGTTGAAGAAGAGGAAGAGAATAGAGTCTTCGACATACACTCCGTATACGTACAGCCAGTTGAGTGGTGAAACAAGCAAAGCAGTCTTACACATGTAATTAAACCTCCCATGAGGGTTAAACATGATTGTAAGAGAGCCTAGTAGCCTCGAGCTAAGAATGCTAAGAATGATTGCTGATTACCAATTCGGTTATGGTGCAGGGAATTGTCTTTTTCCAGACAATGAAACTATTCTTGTAGGTATATCTCCTTCGACTAGAAGGATTAGAGAGGTTTACTCTAAAGATCACGGACTTATTACCGTCTTAAGGGCTAATGACTACTATTACACTCTATCAATCCTGGGTGCTATTAGGCTACTTAACTGCTTCCCTCCACCTAGACTGAGAGTGATTATTAACTGTAGTAAACCCTACTGTCTTGAAGCTAAGAGTCTAAATAAAGATTGCATCATAGATGTAGACGAACGCCTTAGGCCAGGAGACGAAGTAATCATTGTTGATAAGCATGATGTAATCATTGGCGTGGGTAGGCTTAAGCTCTCACCACTAGAAATTAAAAATGGGTGTAATGGTGAAGCTGTAAGAGTTAGAAGACATGTGCGTGGTGATTATATTTGTTTAGAAGATTAACACATAAATCTATAGTGATATTCTATGATGAGGCCAGGTTGCCTAGTAGAGAGAGTGACGTCAGCTTTATAGCTGGCTTTAGAGGATTTGGGCTCGTAGGCTATATAACCACCTTACATCTTGTTGAGACTTTAGACTGTAGTAAGATAGGACATATAGTAACCAAGTACATGCCAGACATGATCATGTATACTCCTAAAGGTATATCGTCACCCTACGAACTCTATTCCTGTAAGGTAAGAGACAAGTTGTACTTCATAGTACTAGTCGCGCAAGGAATACCAGATTATCGTGAATTAACATACTTTTCTGAAGCACTAGTAAAGTTTATGAAGAATATTAGCGTGGCTGAAGCTATACTAGTAGGAGGATTAGACTCTAGGTATAAACAAGGAATTGAAACCTATAGATGGTTACCTAATAAATGGTGTAATAGAAAACTTGATGCACCAATTATAGAGGAGGGCCTCTACATTGTTGGACCCTTAGCGGTTTTAACACTATTTACAGAGCTCTACGGAATACCAAGCTTAGTAGTACTTCCTTATACGGAATCCTCAAGACCAGATCCTAGAGCTGCTGCTGTAGCTGTGGAGGTCATAAACAGGATATACGATATTAGTGTTCCTGTGGAAAGACTTTACAGAGAGGCTGAGAGGATAGAAAAAATGATAAAAGCTATTGAGGAGAAGGAAAGAAGTTCAACTTCAACAACAAGAGTATATATGTAGGAGTTAAAGGTCAACAATTTCCACTACATCAATAAACTTATGGAGACTACGAGCTACATGAACACTCCACTCTATTTGAGGTGAGGACACAAACACAATACTAATACCTAGCTGTCGCACACTCTCCACAAACGTTTTAAGATAATGAATTAAATCTTGAAGTACTTCACTACTAATTGGCTGTGCAAGCTCAAACTGTGAAAGAGGGTAGCATTCAGCTAGCTCGTTAGGAACTACTCCTAGTATTGGAGTATACGCTATAAGCATGTATTGCTCTTCGTTAAAGGTTTGGCTTACAAGCCTAGATAGTCTTGAACGATTAAAGGGCTTATCGAGGGGATCACCAGGATAGAGAACTACACCTTTAATCGCTTGAGGTAAATGCTCTAAGGTCTTTAGAAGATTAACAATAACTTTTCTACGATGACGAAGAATTTGAGGCCTATACTTAGATTCGATACCGTAAATGAACACTCCATGAACTTCACCACCCTTAGTACTGTATGAAATTTTTTCAACAATATCATGATATTTTAAGAAGGTTCTAAACGTAGTATAGAGTGACGGGTGAGCATGACTATACTCCTCTAGAAGCTCCCATAGCCTCCCCTCTCTAATAGCAACTTTAACTTCATTAATGGTCTTCTTTAATACATATAGGTTGTGAGCAGCTAGTATGCGAACCCTCTCACTCTTAGGCATTTCCCTAACCTCGCTAGGATCATATTTATTACATATTGGGCATGAACAAGGAAAATAATCTAAATCATCAAGCCTATAAGTTCTTGACCTAGTCATATATCTGTTGTCTCGCGCATATAATATGTAGGATGCTGAGTCAAAAAGATCCACGCCTGCAGCTACTAGGTATGGTATTATCATTGGATGGCCTGCGCCAAATAAGTGTAAGGGTTTTGAATATCCTATGATTCTACGAACAATAAAAATCATTTCAATTATACGACTATACTCGTATCTCTCGAGAAGAGGAGTAGGACTACCTAGTGCCACCATTTGATAACTACTAAGAAGTTTACGTGATAGTTTAGAGCTATATTCAACCAAATCTAGGTAGGGGCCTCCTTGAATAGGTAGAACCCAAACCCTTTTATCAATATCAATGTAGTTTAGCGCATCAATAGCACGACTATAAGTCTCCTCTACCGCCTTCCTAGCGCTATCATAGTCTTGCATACCACCAGTAGGTACATCAAGTATTACCGCTATGTCACTATTTATCCTCTTTTGGAACTCAAGTATATCATGTTGAGATACCTCTACCCTACCATACCTAAGATGTTGGTATGCACCTGAATCAGTCATTATTATGCCATCAAAGTTCATTAGATTATGAACATCAGGTACTTCCTCAGTCTTGCCAAGCCTCCTCATCATTAAGTAAGCATTCGTTATTATAGCGTTCAAACCTATACTTTTAATTTCACTTATAGGTAGTTCTTGTCTTAAGGGGTCTACAACCGGAAGTATAGTAGGCGTTTCAAGAACACCATTTGGCGTGTAAAGTCTTGCTATACGCCCGCAAAGATCCTTGTCTTTTATCTCGAAGAAACCTATTGCTCTTCTCATTTCGGTTGCTCTCCCTTCTTCTTAGCCTCCATATACTGCCTTAAAAGATAGCTTATCTTAGCTGCCATCGATCCGGATCCTTCAACACCTTCAGAGGTCACTCTTATGGTGTTAAAAACAGTGACCACACCTGCATCCTCATATACCTTAACAGCATCCGGTCTTAGACCTAATTTTCTAACTATGTATTCAGCGAATTCCCTAGGATCAAAGAGGCTAACCACTTTAGCTCTTATTTCCGCTACCACACTACCCTTAATAAATAATCGTGGTATGACCTCCCCTTCA
>CAZTPV010000019.1:0-22499 GCA_964615085.1 uncultured Desulfurococcales archaeon | reverse complement strand
ATTCCAGCTATACGGTAACTTCAGTGGTATAACGCTCACATACGCTGAACTGGAGGTAAAGGGTGAGGGCGCTAAGTATACTGCTGGAAAGACCCTCGTCAAGCTAAGCTTTAAGGAGGAGGCAGTTAAACTCGACACAGCAAGCCCACTACCAGTAGACCTGCTACGCAGGAGTGGGTACAGGGTCGAGGCTAAAGCATGGTACGTAAGTACTGGGAGTGCAAAACTGGGTGTACTTGCAGTGCTAAGCTTCGTATCCAAGACGGTTAACGACGTCCACGTCTACGTTGAGCCAGGCTGGGATATGGGCGCCCTACTAGTACCCCTACAGGCTCCAAGCTAGGATCATAGTTGTTTTTTACACTTAGAATCATATTCTTTTTTACGTTGCCTAGATGACTAGTGCTTATAGGTTATGGGAGCCTCTTTGTCTCTGGAGGATGGCTTGAGGTGGCTGGGTCTAAGGCTGCTATTGCGCTACTAGTTGCTGGTATTTGTGTTGGGCTGGTATTGTCCTACTACTTGCCTCTTGGTGGTGGTAGGGTTACAACCTTTACCTACTATGCTTTCTCCACTAGGACTCTTGTCAAGACTAGTGTTAGGACTGTAACACGTACGTTGACTAGTACTGTCACTGTTCTGTATACTAGTGTTACTACTAGTCTTACGACCGTCTTTAGGACTTTGACGAAGACTATTCCTAGGATTGTTACTAGTGTTGTAACCTCTACTGTGACTAAGCTTGTTGAGCGTATAGCTACAGTTACTAAGAGCTTCTACAAGACGGTTACCAGGATTGTCACTAGTGTTGTGACTCATTTTGAGACCACCACTACTACCGTCTACCGGACTAGAGTGCTCTCCTACACTACAACAGTGTGGGTTAGATCCCCTCTAAGGAGCGGGTATGGTGTTATCTACAACGTGTCTTACACTGCTCCAGTCTTCCTGTTCAATGGTGAGTGTCGACTATACCCTCTATACGCTTCTAGTGGTGATCGTTTAAGCATTATTATTGGTGGCTCTGGCTATGGATTCCTATACCTTGTATACGTTAATGTTACGAGTGGTGTTGTTCCAGTCTATAATCGGAGCTTTACTAGTGTGTTTAGGGGTGTTGTTGAAGTACCCTACACTGGCTGGTATATTCTTGGTGTATGTGGCTCAAAGGGTTATGGTTTTGCTCAACTAGTTGTGTTAAGGCTTAAGCCTATAGCTACAACAGTAGCAACGTATACTAGGACTACTACGACTACTAGTATACCTCCATCTACTGGTCTTCTAAGTCCAAGCCTAACAGCACCTCAGGTTGATGCTATTGTGTCTTCGTGGAGGCTTCCTAGAGTTCTTGTTGGTAATGGGTATCTTTGGGTTTACCTTCCAGGCTTGATCAGCTTCATATATATTGGTGGGTCTAGTGGTAGTCTAACTATCTATGGTGAGAAGCTACCCTTTACAGTGGGTATGGCTGCTGATAGGGTCTATGCATCACTAAACTATACTCTTATTGGTGTTAGTGTTAAGCGTATAGTGTCTAAGCTTCCTCCAGGCAGTTATCGGCTTGAAGTCTATTCTCAGCCAGCACCTGGTACTGGTTCTTCAGTACTTGTAGAAGCATGTAGCTTGAGGATTGAGGGGGGCGGTGGGATCTCAGTCTCTGGGTGCAGGCTTATACATAGGCCTTACACTGATTGGTGTAGTAGGGTTAGTAGTTCAAGTGTCTCCTCAGACTATGATCTTGGCCGGCTATGCTACTATACTAGCAACGTGTTGTGGCAGGTTTCAAAGCTAGTTTATGGTAGTAGTGCTCCTAGTAGTGTTAGTAGTGCCGTATGGACTGCTCTAGCTTGGGTTGGAGCTCACATATCCTATGACTATTCTAGAGCATCTCCAGGTGTTGTTGGTACTTTAAGCCCCCTAGAGACTATTGAGCGTGGTAAAGGTGTTTGCCGTGACTATGCTGTACTACTGGCGGCTATACTCTTATCTGCACGCGTCATGCCTGCAGCCATACTAGAGTTCCCGTCGATAATGCATGCTGCTGCTGGAGCATATGTTAATGGTAGTCTCGTCATCCTTGACCAGCATCTACCACCAGTTGAGCCTGGAGACTACGAGGACTATATAGTTGGTAAACGTATAGGCTTGTTTAAGCTATCACTATACTGGCTTAAGGGGGGAAGACCACTAGTTGAGATAATTAATGCTGCTAAGTTCAATGCTACTGACACGTGGCCTAGTGATAGCTGGCCACCAGGGTTCAACACTACGGTGTCGCAGTACACTGCAGAGGATATTGGTGGTAGTAGTGCTAAGCAGCTTGAAACACTCATAAGACTTAACGCTACTGGCTACGCCTACGAGGAGCTCTATGCTGGTACTCTTGGCGGTGTAAGGTCTAAGAGGCCACCCCTATCAAAGCTTTACAGCCCACTATTTAGTGTTGAGTGGGCTAAGTACCTAGCCTCTATAGCTTCAAGTCTTGTAGAGAAATACTTTCCAGGCTCACACTACGTGTGGGTTAGCCTTACGAGTGATAGGATATATGTTGCTGCCTCATCAGAGTTTGTTAGCGTTACTACTACCCTCTCTAAGCCAGACTACATAATAACGCTGGGTGCTAGTGTATCTCCTAGCGAAGCTAGCATCATAGTGTACAATGCTAGTAACCGTAAGCCAGTCTTAGGGATAACTGCTCAGGGCTACAGTTACCCTAACCTTAAGACTATACAGGCTATCTGGCAGCAGTCAACGAGGCAAACCATAGTAGTTGTAGACTATGATACCCTGATTAGAGAGTTGAAGTCTATGGGTGTTAGTAGAGGCATACTAGTAGTGTTCTACAGGGGTTCTCCAGTGTATGCAACACTAATAGT
The DNA here is from genome assembly GCA_964615085.1 of uncultured Desulfurococcales archaeon. Classification (GTDB taxonomy): domain Archaea; phylum Thermoproteota; class Thermoprotei_A; order Sulfolobales; family Pyrodictiaceae; genus CAZTPV01. The sequence goes on along the minus strand of CAZTPV010000019.1, from coordinate 19,623 downwards.
AGTCTCCTAGAAGCCACTCATTACCCAGGTAAACCTCTCTTACGCCAGCTTCCCTAACAGCCTCAATAGCCTTTAAAGCATGTTGACGGCTTGTTGGTGGTAGGTCTTGTAGCATGTAGTCTGGGTGGAATGCTAGGAGGACTATTGGGATCCTCTCATCAACACTAGCGATGTAGCTAGCTATGCCTCTAACCTCTTCAACGTCAACGTATCCTGGGACTAGTAGTATGCTTACCACGAGTAGTGGTGGCTCATCACGCTCACTCATCATGTTAGCTACTACCTTAACGTTCTCCTTTAGCCTCTCTACAGCCTTCCAGCCATCAACACCTGTAAGAGCCTGGTATATGCTTGGTGTCCAAGCCTTCCAGTCTATCTTGACTATGCCTCCAGTCTCGAGGCTTAGCCTAGCCATCTCCCTCATTACTGCTGGTGATTGAAGACCATTAGTCTCCCAGCATATCCTCTTAACCTGGTTTCTCTCCCTAGCCTCTTCAACTATCCTCTTCGAAGCCTCTAGTATTAGGGGTATTTGTGGTGTTGGATCACCACCAAAGTAGCATATGCATGTTACGTACGGGTTTAGTGATTCTTCAACAAAGTCGTCTAAGGGCTTTACGTGTAGCCTCCAAGACTCATCAGCTAGTGCCGTCTTATGCTCCCAGTTCTGGCAGAAGAGACAGTCTAGTGTACATCCATAAGCGAACACTGCTAGGTTGTAGTAGCCTCTCTCAACACCAGGAGTACGTGTATACTTAGGGTAGCCACGACTTGTTGTTGCAGGGCATAATGGCTCTGCAACACAGTTCGTTGGGTGTGGGTCAAGGTAGGTGTATACTAGTAGGCTTCTACCCTGCCTATAACCTAGGACACCGTTAACAACCCTCCTAACTCCACAGTATCCATAGCCTCCCTCAGGGATGGTGCACTCGTTGACACATAGGCTACACTTTAGGCCAGAGCCTCTTGGGGGATCTAGTGGTAGTCTAAGCCTCCTACGTGAGTGGTAGTGTGGCTCCATAGCGATTCTTAGAGCCTCTCTAGGCTTCTCCCTCAAGCACCTAGAGCATACACCAATCGTATCACTCACTGTAACCATACTAGATCCACACAGCCTACAACGACCCATAACTAGATCCCGAGTCCACTAGAACACTATTGGGACCAATCAACCTACTGCTAGTTGCTAGGGGCACTCGAGAGGTTCGCTGGCTACGTAAGCTAGGAGCACTAGTTTGGAGGCTGTGCTAAAGCAAGCTACTATGAATAGCGTAAGCGGGTGCCTCGAGAGCTTCTTTTCAGACAATAGCTATGCTGCTTCTAGAAAAGCTGACAATATTAACCTAGTCTTCACGTTGTGTTAATGGTGCTAGGACTGTGGATGAGAAGCTTCAAGGACTACTATTAGCTGTAGTGGGCTTCTTCCTGATCCTCGTAGTAGCTCCACTAGCATCACTCACCGTACTACCGCTAGCTAGTAGTGGGTGTAGGATTATTGTTGCTAGCTCTATAGGCGATCTACCAGTACTAGTTGCTGGGGGAGTAGTACTAGCTTTGACCTCACCCAGAATCTATGAGTGGAGAGCTAAACCTAGGACACTAGCACTCCTAGTCCTCGCCTCACTAGCTATAACCATTGCTAGCTCAATAGCCCTAGCCTCCTACATGCGTAGAACACTAATAACGAGGATAGCTCTAGCCTGCTGGCCTAAAGCCCCATGGCTCATGATCCTCATGATGCTAGTCATCTCACCAGTCTCTGAGGAAATATGCTTTAGAGGACTAATACAACACGGACTATCAAGAGCTATTGGAGCTGGAAAAGCACTAGTGGTAGCAGCACTAGCCTTTGGCCTCATGCACGTAATAAGCCTTGGACCTCTAGGAGCACTCATAGCATTCATACAAGGCCTTGTCCTAGGAGCACCAATACTACTATGGGATAGCCTACCAGCCTCAATACTACTACACGTAGTGGCAAACCTGCCAGGAGTACTAAGCCTCATACTAGGCCTCGCATGAAGAGCAAGCGTGAAATAACCCCTACACACCATAAAATAAAACTATAATTGGCTGAGACAGCGGGGCCGTCGTCTAGCCTGGCAGGATGCCAGCCTGGGGACAAACCCCGCAGGGGGTTTGCCAGAGCGCTGGTGGTCCCGGGTTCAAATCCCGGCGGCCCCACCATTCTCCTACTAAAGCTAGCCTCACACTCCCGCAGGGGTTCAGAGGAGGCCACTATAACTTAGCGTTCAGCTCAATGTTCATGACATCTGAACAATGTTCACTATCAGTGAGAGTATAGTTTATATGTTAGTTCCCACTATTCTCCCACTACATGGGTGGGAGCCCAGAGGGATAGCCTGGAAGAGGGAGTAAACAGTCTAGTAGCCTAGTACCCGCCTTCTCCATTGTAGCTTTCTCCTTTTTGCTCATACTCCTTACAAGCTTATCCCAGCTTTGATCGCCTCCTCTAGCTCTCTTCACAGCTTATTCTACGTGGAGGTGTGTTCAGCTAGGTCTCAGTCCTCTCAGCTTATGGTGAGTTCTAGTATGGTTTTGAGAAGCTTATTACACTCTTCACTACTACAGCCGATGAGAACACTACTACCATCGTATAGTTTTAGGAGAATAGTCTTAGTAGGCTTAACTAGTAGCGTATCGGCTCTCCCTCCACCTCTACACTTGAATACACCTATCTTGGCTTCAGAGGCTTCCAGGCCATAGACTCTAAGCTCTAGAAGGCTCTTAGCAGTGTCTAGAACCTCTACGCTGGTTACCTGGCCTACACTAATGGTTTTTGAACGGATTAACCCAAACCTGTACTCTATGATGGTGTTAGTGACACACATGTATGATCTAGCTATGTAGGCAGCGGGTAGAAAGACTATAAGGAGCATAGCACCATAGACTACCGATAATACTAGCACTGAAATCAGGGTCTCAAAGCCTATGAGCATTAGGACTACGACCACGGTTACAGTATCTACTATTAAGCTGAACACTAGTAGGCCAAGTATAATGCTATCACGTAGGGTGATGGATAGTGCTTTACGCCAGCTATACTTCAAACAGACTTTTGCCACGACTAGTCCACCAAGTGTAGGGCTATAGGGAGGATACTAGCCTCGACTGCAATGCCAAGCTGGATGGATATGGAGAGGAGGAGAGAGAGGAAAAAGAAGTATGAGAATGTCTCTTAAAAAGAGGTTGTGGTGTTCACTGTTACTTCTTCCTTCCCCTAGCTATAGCGTAGCCAATACCTATGCCTATGACTAAACCAACTATGAAGAGTGCTGCTAGTATCCCTGCTCCATAGCCTACCGTTTTAGTGACTGTGGTGGTAACTGTAGATGTTGTCGCAATAGTCTTTGTCACTGTTGTTGTTACAGTGGTTGTTGCCGCCACTGTTGCTGGTGCTGTAGCTGTAGTTGTTGGTGTTGCTGTTGGTATGGTTGGCTTTGGTAGTGGTATGATCTTTGGTGGTGGTGATACACTAACATGCCAGTATGATGGGTTTGGCACTACTGCTCCAAGCTTTATCATGAATGCTAGTGCTTCTAGGTGGCCTCCAGCAGCGTTCTGCCATAGCTCGAAGTTGTACTTGGGGTCAGGCCATAGGAAGTGCTCTACGTTGTAGTATAGTACTAGCTTCTTCTCGGCTATCGGGAACTCTGGTAGATAGTAGTTGACTGCGTAGGCTAGCATCTCAGCGGCTTTCTTCTGCTCTTCAGGGTTCATGGATGATGCTAGTACGTCGACAAGCTTTCTTGGGTCAATAGTTGTCTTGAAGTATGGTAGGTATATATGGTATAGCTCTGCGAAGTGGCTTCCCTGGACAACCGTTCTTGGATGGTGGTCAACCTCGATCCATACTCTCTTCATAGCCCTCCATGGATAGGTCATCCACACGCCATAGAAGTCTATGGCTAGGTCGTAGTGGCCTCCAAAGTACCATTGATCGCTCCAGTAGCTTGGGGCTTCAGGTGTTCTAAGCTCAACATCTATGCCGAACCTCTTAAGCTCACGAGCGATCTCAGTTGCTGCAGCATCCCAGTCAGTCCAGCCACCAGGAGCTATTAGTGTTAGCTTGAATGGCTTACCGTCTGGAGTGTACCAGATGCCACCCTTCTTCTTGAACCCAGCCTCCTCTAGTAGTTTTGCAGCCTTCTCAGGGTTGTAGTCGTAGGTTTTTAGTACTCCAGCCTTTATTAGGTCCTCATACCACTTCTTCATAACCTTTAGTAGGCATGTCGGGTACTTCTCTGGTTCAAATAGGCCTGCACCTGCAGCTTCTGCTATAGCTGTCTTGTTGAGAGCATAGGCTATAGCTCTCCTAACTCTAAGGTCTCTAAGCCACTTGTTATCGAAGTTGAATACTAGTGCGAAGCCAGATAGGTCGTAGATCTTTACCACTCTAGCGAATGGCTTGCTTAGAACCTTCTTGAGTACTGAAGGTGGCATCATGAAGCAGTCATAGTCTAGCTTGCCAGTGAGGTAGTACTGCCAGCCAACCTGGTTGCTAGTAATGTATGGCATTACTATCTTGTCTATATGTATGTTAGTTGCCCTATAGTATTGTGGGAACTTTTCCAGGATAGTCTCAGAGGATGTTATTGTAACGAACTTGAATGGCCCTGTACCAATTATCGTTGGTGGCTTATAGGCTATAACCTCCTTAAGTATGCTGCTTAGCTCAGACTTGCTTGTAGCGTGTGCTATCCTCTCAGCAAACTTACCGTATAGGTGGTAGGGTGCTACTATCTGGCCGTCACTGAATAGGATGTAGTACCATATTAGTGGGCTCCAAGTCTTAATATCGTATTCAACTGTGTAGTCGTCTATACATTTTACATCGGTTATGTACTTCCAGACTGGCCTACCTAGAGCCTTGTATATCATGAGGGTAGTCCATACATCCTTGCAGGTGAACTTCTTACCATCATGCCAGTAAACGTTCTTCCTAAGGTAGACGATTATCTTGTTGTGTACTTTATCAGCTTTCCACCCTATAGCTAGCTCTGGGACGAAAGCGTCTGGGCCAACACCCTTAGTCTTAATCCAGTATGCTAGCCTCTCGTAGACTAGACCATCAATCCTAATGGCTTTGGGCGCGAATGGGTTAAACCTGTATGATGGTGGTGGCTGCCACCAGCCGTGAGTGTAGAGTGTTACTGGCTTCTCTGCTCTAGCTGCTAGGAGAGCTAGAGGAGTTGCAGAGGCGATGAGGAGAACTGCAACCACTAGAATGGGTGTGAGACGGCGCACTACAATCACCCTCAAGCCGAGTTCTACATGATACTTATCCTAGGCTTTTTAAGTGGTTCTATCGTGGCTGAGCTAGATGTTTACTTGTGGGAATCTTGTGGGAGAGGCCTTAGACTCTCACTCTCCAAGTGCAGGGCTTCTCTTTAGTGCCTGCTTCATCATCACTAGTATGGCTGCTAGTAAGGCTGTAAGCATGAACAAAGCTAGTATGTCTGCTGCAAAGCTTGGAGACCCAGGCTTCAGGAATGGGAGCGCTATTACAGCTAGAACTATGAGTGTTAGGGTAACAGCAAGCATAAACCTGTAGAACTCTACAGGGCTTACAGACAATGGGTATACCCTACCTCTTATAGTAGAGCCAGCATGCAACCATGTGTCTAGGCTTAACCTCTACTAGTGGTGGTTCCTCCCTCTCGCATCGACTCCAAGCCTCTGGGCAGCGTGTATGGAATTTACAGCCTGGTGGTGGGTTTAATGGGCTTGGTATATCGAGGCTTCTAAGCTTAATGGGCTTTCTCCTCCTAGCCTTATCAGGGTCTGGTTCTGGTACTGCCTCTATGAGTATCCTGGTGTAGGGGTGTAGAGGGTCGTGTATAACGTCTTCTGCTGGTCCAACCTCTATTATCTTACCAAGATACATTACTGCTATCCTACCACCACCCTTAGCGCTAAAGTACCTTGCAGCACCAAAGTCGTGTGTTATGAAGAGGTATGATGTTCCAAGCTTCTCTCTAAGCTCGAGCATTAGGTCTAGTATGCCTAGTCTTAGAGATACATCAACCATTGTTATAGGCTCATCAGCAACTATGAGCTCAGGGTCGACACTAATGGCTCTAGCTATGACAACTCTCTGTCTTTGACCACCACTAAGCTGGTGGGGGTACTTGTTTAAGAAGTCCTCTGGAGGTGTTAACCCTACTAGCTCTAGTAGCTTTATAACCCTCTCCTCAATCTCCCTCTTACTCCTCGCTATACCCCACCTCTTAAGAGGATACGATAGTGTTTGTAGAACAGTCTTTGTAGGGTTTAGAGCAGCGTAGGGGTCTTGGTGTACTATCTGTACGCTCCTACGGTACTTCATGTACTCGCTTCTAGATAGCTTGTCAATCCTCTTACCACGATATAGGATTACACCACTTGTAGGCTTTATGAGCCCAGCAATAGTCTTACCTAAGGTTGTTTTACCGCAACCGCTCTCTCCAACGAGGGTTAATACTCCACGCTCTGGAATACCTATTGTAACACCATCAACAGCTCTAACATAGGCTACAGCTCCAAGAATGCCCTTCCTAACTGGGAAGTACACTTTAAGATCCCTAGCCTCTATGAGCATTGTAGTAGTCATGCTTCAGCCCCTCCACGAGGACTAGACTAGCCTCCAGCAATATGCTATGTGGCCCTTCTCAACCTCTACTAGTGGTGGCTCCTCTCTCCTACACCTATCCATAGCGTATGGACATCTTGGGTGAAACCTACAGCCTGGAGGAGGGTTGACGAGGTCTGGTGGGCTTCCAGGTATTGGCTTCATCTCCTCAATCTTACCCGTAAGTGTTGGTATGCTTTTGATCAGTGCTTGAGTATATGGGTGTGCTGGGTTCTTGAAGACTTGGTCTACTGTTCCAACCTCCATTATCTTTCCAGCGTACATTATCGCTATCCTATCACCTATATCAGCTATTATCGCTATATCATGTGTTATAAACATCATTGTTATCCCTAGCTTCCTCTTAATCTCCTTGAGCAGGTCTAGTATGAAGCGTTGTGTGAGTACATCTAGTGCTGTTGTAGGCTCATCAAGTATTAGTAGCTGGGGGTTGAAGAGCATTGAGAGCGCTATTAGGACACGCTGCCTCATACCACCACTAAGCTCGTGAGGATAGCTGTCAAGTACTCTAGCAGGCTCAAGCCTAAGCATCTCTAGTAGTTTTGAAGCTCTCTCAAGAACCTCTTCCCGATCGTTAAGGCCGTGAGCTCTAGCTGTCTCAATGAAGTGGTCGGCGATCTTAAGAACTGGGTTTAGTGCATTAAGAGCTGCTTGGGGTACGAAGGATATCTTCGTCCACCTTATCCTCCTAATCTCGTCGGGAGAGGCTCTAACAAGATCCACCCCATTGAAGAGTATACTCCCACTAATAATCCTCGCAACTTTTGGTGGTAGAAGGCGTAGTATAGCCATAGCCATAGTGGTTTTGCCAGAGCCACTCTCACCCACAACGCCTATGAGCTCATGCGGATAAACGTCTAGGGATACATTGTCAACAGCCTTCACAAGGCCTCTTAAACCATAGTAGACGACACGAAGGTTTCTAATTGAGAGTATCGGGTGGGGCATTAAGCATCAACTCTTATTACTAAGTCCCCGAGTACCTTAGGACTCTAAGGCCTAGTATTAATAAAGAAGTTGTAGGATAGTGTATGTGGTAAGCTAAACCCTAGTATATCCTACCCTTATCAAGTAATCCTAGAAGATCGTCGAGGCTAACCTCAGCTATACCAACCATGAAGTCTGCTGCACCATAGGTTAGTATCAGCTTGCCCTTCTCATACTCTTCAAGCCCGCATGGAAAGACAACGTATGGTCTATCCCCAAAGACCTCGTAGCCCTCCTTAGGCTCCATAATATATGTTGGTGTTACAGCTCTTACTACAACCTCCCTACCCGTAAGCTCTATATGCGCAGCAAATACCCTATAGGCTTCAACCTCCCTATCAACACCATGTATGAAGACTATGTATTCCCCAGTCCTAAGCTTATAGGCTGGCGTCGCCCATCCAACTTTTAGTTCGAAGGGGGCTTCAGGTAGAACCCAGACAGTGTCATAGGCTTCAACCTCCTTAATCTCCGTAGCTGCTTCAAGCCTATCTGGCGCAAAGGCTTCTCGAGGAAGCTTGCTAACTGTTAGGTACCACTTCTCATCCGCTAAGTGTGGTCTATGGAACAAGTAGTATTCTCCACCAGATTCCAAGACGAAAGCATCCTTATCGCTTATCAGTCTATCCCTAAGCTCTCTACGGAGAACGTACGCGTGAACCTTCCTCCACCTATGATTCCAGCGTGCATGCTCACGTATGGCTGTCACTGGTAGTGTTCGCTCTCTACGAACAGCTGGGTTGAAGTAGCTTATCGTTCTACCAGTATAGGTTATCGCTACGAGGTCACCTAGACGGTAGGCTCTTGGGTCTTCAGCACCCCATAAGTCATACTTTGTTGAAGGCATCACTATGATTGTTGAGGCATAGTGGTTGAAGCTTACTTGGCCATGGAGGATGTCTTCAAGGGGTACCGGTATCTCTACTATAGCTGAAACATACTTGTAGTAACCCACTATCACTCGAGCATAAACCATCAGGAAGTCTCCTTCAAGGATGCAAGCAGCATTAAATACCGCTATAGGGTTTGAGACGGGGTAACCGTTAATGTATACACGGTTTGCAGAGATTACACCAAGCCTTCTAGCTATGTTTGTAGTCTCAAACCTCCTAATCTTCCTAACATCATCAAACCCTATAGCCTTCCTAAACCATTTAGCACCCCATCGTTCATCAGAGCTGGGAATGGCTATACACCATCAAGATAACTATTAAGATGCTAAGAGGCTTTAATGGGTTACGAGCACCCCGATACTAGAAACTAGTAATACACGTATCTATACCAGCTAAGTTCTAGTCCTCAAAGAGGCTTCTAGGGATCTTCTGGTAGAATGGTTCGAACTCGTCTGTGAATCCTGGCTCTGTGCATCCAGTGCATGGGCCACCAGTCCTTACGGGCCCACCAACCCCATTAACCCACCCAACCTTGTTCCATGGGCAGTGCGCTATTGGCCCCTTACACCCAACAGAGTATAGGCAGCGTGGCGAGGGTTCTCCAGGATAGCTTCGGTATTCTCCAGCCATGTACCATGGGAATCTAGGGCAGGTATCGTGTACTCTTAGTCCGAAGATGAATTTTGGTCTCCAGAACTCGTCTAGTTCTGGTAGTGGTAGTACTCCCTTAGCCCATAGTATTACATTAGCTAGCACCATGACTTGAGCATCGCCATTGGCTGGGCATCCTGGTACAGCTATTGCTGGGCGACAATCACTACGAATCTCACCGGGCTCTAAGCTACACTCACTATACGCAAACCTCCTGAAGGGCTTAGCTTCTGGTAGTAGGTCTACAAGACCCTTATGACCCCTCCTCTTATCAGGGAAGAAGCCGACGGCTCCAGTGGGGCTATAGCTCCACCCTCTACTACTCCACGTCTTGAACCAGTTGTAGCCCATTCTCTCCATGAACTCTGACTCTAGTACTCGATCGGCTACTAGACCACCGTAACAAGCACAGTTTCCTACAGCCACTACCGCTACTGCTCTTTTTAGTAGTCTTCTCATCCACTCTAAACATGATATTGGCTTACCATTCTCCTCGCCTATAAAGCAGAACATCGTACTCCCCGAAGGAGCTCCAGCTTCATCGTCTATGGGTATGCTGCCTTCTAGGACTAGTATGTATGGGTCTAGCTTACCCTCTTCAGCCATCTTAAGGATGTCAATAGGGCTTGATAGGAGTAGGCCAGGTGTATAGCCAAGCTCTACGAGCTTTTCTAGCTGCTTCCTAAGCGGATCTGAGGATGGTATTCTCGATATGTATGCTTCTAGCTCACTTGGAGTCATTGACAGCAGTTTTCTAATGTATTCTGGTGTCTTCTCACCCCAGCTAAGCATGATTGTTTCATGGTAGACTAGTCTAAGTGCTTTCGGTCCTAGTGGGCTTGCACCCACTAGGACTGAGACTATACTGGGGCGTGTAGCTTCTAGGAGAGCTGTTGTATCTCCAGCACAGTCTTGAGCCTCAAACCATATAACGTTTATAGTTCCTGATGAAACCTCTTTCGCAGCAGCCTCAATGAGCTTATCCCAGTCAAGACTTGCTAGGAGGGCTGTGATTCCAGTAAGCTTAAGGAATTCTCTTCTAGAAAGCTTAACCATGAAAACCACTCTCACTTAGAACTTGCTCCTTCGCCACGTCACTACAAGTCTTAGCTCTAAGTTAAAAGTGTATATGTGAGTGAGCTGGTTTACTCATGACTGAAGGTAGGAGTCGATAAGACTTTTAAACCTCTCTTCAGTCTTGTAGAGGAAGTTGTAAACTCTATCCATTCTACCCCTATGATCCACTATGACACCCCTATGAACCCCTAGGTTAAGCCATGCAACTCTACCTGTTGGCCTAGGCTCCATATCCCTAAGTTGTCTAGCAAGGCTTATAGCTAGAGCCTCCTCTCTACCCTGGTAGAGAGGTCTTAGTGCTTCTTCTTCACTACGTTCAATAAGCTTATAGGGGAAGAAGATTGCTGCTATCCTCGCTGCAAGCATTCTAGCTCTAGCGCTCCTAGGTAACCTACCCGGCGTTGAAGGTATCCTTCGTGCTAGCTCTTCAATATCCCTAACCTGCTGCTGAGGTGTTACAAGAACTTTTAGTTGAACTCCTCGAGGCTTATCCTCAAGCTGGTCTAAGCTCTTAACAAGAAGTATTCTACGGTGTAATGGTATGAGGGCCCATACGTGAGCATCGAGGCCAACAATTCTCCCAGTGTTAGTCTCATAGATATTGTAGGGTATTGAAACTAGTCTCTCCAAGGACTACTCCTCTCCCCTCAAACTGTTTCTCCTGGAGAGTAGCTCGTTAAATGCTTTAATTATCTGTCTTCCCGTTACCATTGGGTAGCCGTGATCTCTTGCAACTCTAGCAGCCTCACTTGGCAGGAGTTGACGGCCACGTGTAAGCATTTCTACAAGAGCTATGCTGGGTCTTAAACCTGCTAGCTCTGCTAACGCTAGTCCAAGCTCTGTGTGGCCTCTCCTAACTCTAAGACTTCTACCAAGCAGTATTGGTATGTGGCCTGGAGACATGAACTCGTTGTAGAATAGTGTTCTTGCCTCCTCCACTCTACCTTCATGGATTAGCCTATTAACCTCATCAAGCCCCCTAATGGTTTCAGCTCTATCATAGTCTCTTATCCCAGTTGCTACAGTGACTTTATTAACCCAAATGCTAAAGGCTGGCTCATCACCATAGCTTAGCCTTTTAACAAGCCTTCCTAAGCCAACTCTCCTAAGTATCTCTGAGGCTAAGTCTAAGCCCAGTACCCTGCCATACTCAAGGGGCATGGCGTAGCATATTAGGCCTCCACATAGGACTCTCATCTCGTAGACAACATCCACGTCTACAGCTGATGCATGAATAACATAGTCTACTTCAGCTTCTCTACTCCAATCATCAAAGACTAGCACTGGCCTACCTTCCCTAAACGCTTTAATCGCTTCCTCTAAGCTATGCTCCTCCACTAGTAGCCACCCTTTCCACAATACACCTATCCCTATCAGGTTCTTGAGTAGCGATAATCCTCCCATCCCTTATAACGTGTATCTTCCTAGTGCAATTTGCGACTTCAGGGTCATGGGTTACAACAACTATCGTCTGTCCTCTAGAGTTTAGCTCCATGAACGTTGATACTACCTGAGCTGCACTCTTCCTATCAAGGTTCCCAGTAGGCTCATCGGCAAGGATAAGCTTTGGCGAACCAACAATAGCACGAGCAATAGCTACTCTCTGTTGTTGACCACCACTAAGCTGTAGAGGCTTCTTAGAGAGCCAGGAGGGGTCTCCAGCTGCTTTCTTCAAGGCTTCTAGTACGAGTCTTCTCCTAACCTTTTTAGGTACTCCGCGTGGTATTAGTGGTAGCTCGATATTCTCGTATACTGTTAGCCTGTTAATGAGGTTGAACTGCTGAAACACAAACCCTATAACCCTATTCCTTATCCTAGCTAGCACGTGATCTGGGAGCTTTGAGACATCGTACCCTAATATGTAGACTTTCCCTTTTGTAGGTCTATCAAGAAGCCCCATAATGTTTAGGAGGGTTGTTTTACCACTACCACTAGGACCCATGATTGCTATGAAGTCGCCCTCCTCGATCTCTAGGTTTACACCCCTTAAGGCTGGTGTGACTATACTCCCAACACGATAGTACTTGTAGACGTCTACAAGCTTTATTATTGGCTTTCTAGGCATGTAGCTACACCATAAACTATGCTGTGATGCTTGGCGCAGTCTACCCCTAGGCTTATGCTCCTAACTCTCAACCTGGTTATAAGGAGCTCTAATGCTGGTAGCCTCGCTCACCGTGTAGCTAGGCTACTATCATCCTACTACTAGGACATCAATTCCTCTAGCCATACTAACTACTTTCTGTGATATACTTCCAAGTATTAGCCTCTCTAATCCTCCTTGACCACGCCTTCCAACAACTATTAGGTTGCACTGGTTTTCTCTAGCATAGTTAACTAGTTCCTCTGCAGGATCACCCTCTAGGACAACGTATGATGAGTTAGAGTAACCTGATGCTTTTAGCTCTCCTACGAGCTTCTCTAGGGCTTTCCTAACAGTCTCTCTCATCCTTTCAAGCTCTCCAGGGTCAGGTGATAGGTACTCTCCTACGAGTAGTACTGGTCTTGGAATGACTGTTGCTATGACTACTCTTGATTCAAGCCTCCTTCCCAGCTCTAATGCCTTAGCTAAGGCCTTTCTCGATGAAGTACTTCCATCATAGCCTACGAGGATGCAGTTGTACAAGTGTTTTCCACCAAGCCTCTAGACTATCTCATTCTACGCTAATATAGCTGGTGGATGGCTAGTCCTCTAGGCTCTCTAGCCTCAAGATCTTTTAGCAGCTCTACCGCCTCCATAGAGGATGACAGTATTATCATAGTTTTACTCCTAGCTCTCCACAAGTGTTCTGCAAGCCTCCTAGCCTGCTCTATGGAGAGTAGAGTGAAGGGTTCTTCAACTATTAGTGTTGAGGGGTTCTCGTCAAGGAAGACTGCTAGTCCAAGAACCTGGTTTACCCATGCTGGTAGATCCCATAGGCTTACCCTCCTACCCCTGCTCTCCCTTAGAACTACTACTAGGCGTTCTGAGTCAAAATCCTCCACTTGAACCTCATAGCCTAGCTCTACTAAGAGCTTAACACCTCTATCAAGAGCCTCACGAAGCCTCGAAATAACCGTTAGAACGTATCTTGAGGTGATAGGGTCATAGTCTCTAAGCAGCATCAGCGTGCTTGGCGACTGTAAGCCTAGCGCTAGGAGTGAGGATAGTGCAATCCTGGTTGCTGGAATGTACTGTGATGTAGTGTATTCTAGGCTGAATAGCTCTTCACTCTCACTTAACTCCCCTCTTACCCCCTCATCACATAGCTCTAAGGGGTAGGATGCTTCAACGACTGTTGCTCCTCCAGGAGCTCTCCCAAGTCTCAGGGAGTAGCCATAACCACTAAGCACAATCCTCTCAACACACTCTGAGGAGAGGCCATAGTAGGCTTCTAGTAGTCCAGGAATAACGTTCTGGAATACACAGCTATCATTGCTTCTCTCAGCATAGGCTTTAAGCTTATCAAGAAGCTCTGAAGCTAATAGTACTGAGATACCAATCAGTCTTAATAGGCTAGTCTTAGAGTAGATTACCGCCACTCCCAACGGCTTGAACTCAACAGTATAAGTGGTACCAGAGACCTTGACCTCAAGTCTCCACGACACCGCTACCCCTACCCATAGCTTGTAGCTATTGAGAAGCCCTTATTGAGTAGAGGAGAAAAAGACGGGCCTGCACATACCTATAGCTACGCTCCTGAGCTCCTAGCTAAGCCCTAGGTAGGATAATAGTGGCCTTCTATTCAAGTACACATGTACTACTGCTAAGCCAGTTAGCACGAAGCCCACGTAGGCGTGTACTAGTTTTAGCGTATGCTTCTCAAACGGTAGTCCTGCTCCCCCATGCCTACCATAACCTGATGGCGTGAAGAAGAGTACTAGTCCCGATACAAGCATGAATATAGCTAGCACGAGCATAGCTAGTGATACTACTGCCCTAATGGTCTTAGACGACATTCGCCTCTACCTCCATGCTGAGACCTTACTCTGTTGGCGAAGGGGCCTAGGCTAGAGGCTCTATAAAAATGTAGCTCACAGCTTGTGAGTCCATAGCTTATAGTTAGCCTTTTAACCACTTCATCTTCTCCATAACCTTGTCTAGAGGGGCTGCATAGACTCCTATGGCTGTATCTGCTACACCTCCGATCCAGATAACAGTGTCCTTGTACACTAGGAGGCCGCAACCAAAGATGACACCAGGCCTCTCACCAACCATTTCGGGCATTACGTGTGGTACTAGAACGTAGTCTTGTGTTACTGCTAGCAGTTCTCCCTGTGAATCAACTATTGCTAGGCCATTACGGTAGTATAGGTCTCTTCCAACTCCATGCCATCCTACAAGGTACTCGTTGGAGCCTATCCTAACAGCATTAGTCGACCATCCTGTTTTAAGCTCCCATGCTTCTGGGAGGAGGACCGGCTCTAGAGTCTCATAGTCTATTGATCCCTCTTCCATGTCTAGTAGCCCTTTCCAAGAGACTTCAAGTCTTTCAATAGTTGGTCTTGTGAGTAGCCATGTTCTCTTAGCTACCCCTAGTAGTGCTGAATCCTTCCAGTACTCAAAGGTATAGTACCTATCACCAACCTTGAGCCTTACAATGAACTTCCTCTTAACCTTGAGGTTTTGGTCAAGCTCAGCTAGAGCTTGCCTAGAGGCTGCATTTATAGCATGAAACCTATTGGGGTAGGGCTCTAACGCCGTATACAATATGTAGTAGTTTGAACCATCATAGTCTGCTCTAGGGTCTTCACAGCCTGCGAGATCCTCTCTAAAAGAGGGGTAGACTACTAGTCTAACGCGTAAAGGCCTCTCAACTCTACCCTCAAGTAGATTGTCGACATCAACACTAAAGTAGCCGACAACAGAAGTGTACCAGAAGTAGCCTATGATAAGCCTAGGGAATACATCAACAACTCTTCCACGGAGAACAGCTCCAGGGTTAAAAGCTGCGTAGGGAGATCTATAGCCTAGCTCAGGGATGACAAGCTCGTTAGGCCATATGAATAATCTTCTCTCAAAGATGTCCTCTGACCTAGGTCTACGAATACCTAGTAGTTTACGCGCAGCGGCTGATAACTTAGCTAGAAGGTTCTCAAAGAGGCCACGTGGGGGGATATACTCCATTGCCATGGGGCTTCAGACCCCACAGTGTAGCGGGACTAGGGCATTAAGTGGCTAGGCGGCACCTAAGAGCTTCCACTGCATGGCTCTCCACGACAATAGAATAATAAGCCTACGGGTCATGAAAGCTCCTCTACCGCGATATAGTTGGCAGACAACACGTCTACTATTGCTACTAGATACCGTTATTTACCTCATGGCTTATCTAGTCTAAGCTTGGTGTCTAGTAGTTGAGGTGGATTACTCGTAGAGCTCTCATGGCCTTCATAACAGCTTATGCTGCGATCACGATATCATTCTTCCTTGTCCACGCAATGCCCGGCAACCCTATTGAGGCTTTAACGCAAGAGTTCATCGAGAAATACCATATGAGCTATGAGGAGGCTCACCGCTTAGCACTAGCAGCTGCACCATTCATACCAAAAGGGCCAATAATACTCCAGTACTTTCAGTACATGGCTAACTTCTTTAGAGGCAATCTAGGAGTATCGATATCATACAGTACTGGGACACCAGTCATCAGCATACTAGCTGACGCTATCCCATGGACTGTACTTGTTGTTGGTACTGCACTACTTATAGGCTTTGTGTTTGGCACGCTTATAGGCATGGCTATGGCCTATCATCATGGGGGTAAGTTTGATAGCACGCTCTCAGTAGTCTTCGCGATACTTAAAGCAATACCAGAGTATATTGCCGGCATAATACTCCTATGGATCTTTGCATTCCAGCTTGGATGGTTTCCAACCAGAGGGAGGTACAGCTATGAGGCTCTTCTAGCTCTAAAACATGGGGATTACTTATACTTCATAGCTGATGCTTTATGGCATGCAGCACTACCAATAGCCACATGGGTAGTTATAAACATTGGCTGGTGGGCTCTAAACATGAGAGGTAGTACTGTTAGTGTTCTAGGTGAGGACTTTGTAAACTATGCCATAGCGAGAGGGCTTCCATCAAGGAGGGTTATAGTAACCTATGTAGGTCGTAACGCTATCCTACCCCTCTTCACGAGCTTCATGCTAGGCTTAGGCTTCATGTTCGGCGGATCAGTGTTCATCGAATACATATTCTCGTATCAGGGTGTTGGATGGATACTATACCAGGCTATAGAGTCGAGAGACTGGTACCTGATGATGGGGGCATTCGACATAATAGTGATAGCAGTGGTTATTGGAGCCTTCCTTGCAGACCTCCTCTACGGGTTCCTAGACCCACGTGTCCGTAGGCCAGCCTAAACCCTTGGGGGTGGAGGAAGTGGCGGTAACAAGTGCTCGTAGTGTACTCTATTCCTGGGTTGTTGAGCCACTTAAGATTATAGCATCTAATAGGAAGGCTTTGGTAGGTTTCATAATGTTGTTGTTCTACATAGGCATGGCGATATATGGTGCCTTCTTCGTATCACCAGTACTGAAGCCTTCATGCCCACCATACCTCCCTCCAACACTGTTCCGCTGGCCTCCAAGTCTATCACACCCACTAGGATGCGACTACATGGGCTACGACATCTGGGTTCAACTACTTCTAGGAGCACCTGCAGTACTAACTATAGCGTTTGTAGCTGGATTTGTCACTACAGCTATTGGTGTCGCTATAGGCATAACTTCCGGGTACTTAGGGGGACTTGCTGACACCATCCTCATGGGCATAACCGATGTAGCTATGACCATACCTGGTCTACCACTACTCATAGTCTTAGCGACAGTCTTCTTCAAAGCACTATCAAACATGCCCACATGGATGTGCTGGATAGTTATAGGCTTAATACTAAGTGTTACTGCATGGGCTGGTCTAGCTAGAAGCATAAGGTCTCAAGTACTATCACTACGAGCTAGAGAGTTTATTGAAGCTGCTAAGGCTTTAGGGCTACCAACATGGCATATAGTGTTTAGAGAGATTATGCCAAACATTATGAGCTACATAGCGATAAACTTCATATTCGCTACAGTTGGAGCCATATACGCTTCAGTAGGATTGTACTTTCTAGGACTACTACCATACACTACTACGAACTGGGGTGTAATGCTAAACTATGCCTACAGTCAGCAAGGAGCACTCTACAGCCTCTCAACAATCCACTACCTATTAGCACCAATAATAGCCATAGTAGGGTTCCAAACAGCACTAATACTGTTCTCATACGCTGTCGACGAGATCTTCAATCCACGACTACGAGCAGGCTAATGGGAACTTGATCCAAGGCATAGCCATGTAAGCAGAACATGTTTAATCTCAGAGGAGAGGCTAACACATACGACGAGCTTAGAGGTGGTGTAGCATGACGGAAGCCCCCAAGCCTAAGGAGATCATAGAGGCTGCTAGGAGGGAGGGAAGAAGGAAGCTCTTAGAGCATGAAGCTTTAAGCCTTGTGAAAGCTTATGGAGTACCTGTACCAGAGTTTAGACTTGCAAAAAGTGTTGAAGAAGCTGTTAAAGCTGCTAAGGAGATAGGGTTCCCACTAGTCCTAAAAGTTGTTAGCCCAGATATAGTCCACAAGTCTGATGTCGGTGGAGTCATCCTAAACGTTAACACTGAGGAGGAGGTTGTAAAAGCATTCAACACAATAATGACTAATGTCCCAAAGAAGGCTCCAGGAGCACGTATTGTTGGAGTACTAGTACAGAGGATGGCTCCAGAAGGCCTAGAGGTTATTGTTGGAGCTACAAGAGACCCAGTCTTCGGGCCTGTAGTAATGTTTGGTCTTGGAGGAGTCTTTGTAGAGGTTCTCAGAGATGTTAGCTTTAGAGTTGCACCAGTGGATGAGAATGAGGCTATGGAGATGATTAGAGAAGTTAAGGGGTACAAGCTACTGCAAGGGTATAGGAATATGCCTCCAAGAGATGTTGAGGCGTTGAAGAGGATCATAGTAGCTGTGTCGAAGCTGATGATGGATCTTGAGGAGGTATCTGAAATGGATCTAAACCCTATAATGAGCTATGAAGCTGGTAAAGGAGCTGTAGCAGTAGACGTTAGGGTAATACTATCCTCTAAGTGATTTACACCTCCATAAAGGTTTTCTCAACCCATCCTCAGTATCTTCACAGGCTCTACTGACGCTGCTTTCATAGCAGGGTATATGCCTGCTACTAGTGCTACTAGGAGTGAGAGACCTATCGTTAATGGTATCCACTCATAAGCTACTTGATAAACCACCTTCATGCCAACTACAAGCTGAAGCCCTTGAACGAGATTACATAGTAGGTATCCTAAGCCTACGCCAATAGCTGCACCTAGAACGCTACCTATAAGGCCTATGAGCATAGCCTCTGCCAGGAAGAGTGATAGTATTTGAAGCCTAGTAAACCCGAAGGTTTTAAGTATAGCGATCTCGTAGAGCCTCTGATAAACACTCATCATCATAGTTGCAGCAATACTTAACCCCGCTACTAGCATGCTAACACCAGATATTGCTGCAACTAGGAGACCTAGCCTTGACATAGCCTGGGAAAGCGATTTAGCTAGCTCTGTTGGAGCTATGATAAAGGCTCTTGAGCCTAGTAGGCTTCTCGCTTCAGCAGCAACCTCTTCAACGTGTTTTAGTGAGTCAGCAACAACTATCAGCTCGCCATACCCTGAAAGCCTCACTGGTACAGTTGATTCTAAGGCTACTACCATCCTTGTTAGAGGAGGCCACATGTATGTCATAACCCCTCTACGGATAACACCAGCTACTGTTACCATGATTCGAGCATTAAGGCATGAGAGTATGGCTTTGGTCCCAATTGGTGCGAAAGGAGGCTCGCCTATAGGATAAGCTAAGTCCTCGCCAACGAGTATGCTTCCTGGGGCTAAGTGGGCGTACTTAGGCTTAACTCTAATTTGGGGATAGGCTTTGTAGAGTAGGTATGGAGTGGGTATAACCATCACCTCGACGCTCTTAGCTCCTCCAGCAGCGTACATAGTGCATGTGATAACATTTACTGGGACTACAGCTGTTACATGCTTAATACTTGACAGGATTGCTATATCAGCTTGAGTTAACGGTGCTCTACGCGGGTAAACGTATACTGCTCTCGGATTCCAGCCAGACAGCATTAGCTCTGTAATAGTCTTCGTGTACGTTTTACTAACACTTGTAACAGCAACTATTAGTGCTGCACCAATAAGTATGCCTATAATAGTTAGTATGCTACGAGCTCTAGCTTCAAGTAGGCTTCTAGAAGCCCACCAAACAACATCCCTAAGCTTCAACACTACGAGTCACCCTTAAGGCTATAACCACAACTATAACAGCCACAGTAGCCACCAGAGCAGCTACT
>CAZTPV010000018.1:0-4388 GCA_964615085.1 uncultured Desulfurococcales archaeon | reverse complement strand
AATTTAAAAGGGTGCTTATAAAATGTCTAACAAGCTGCTTAAAAGAGAGGAAGAGGTAGCTAAGGAGCCTACCGTCAACATCGAGAATATTGTTGCCACAGTATCAGTAGATCAAACTATAGATCTATACGCGATAGAGAGAAGTATTCCTACTGTGGAGTATAACCCAGAACAGTTCCCAGGGCTTGTTTATAGGCTTGATCAACCTAAAGTAACTGCCTTAATATTTAAGTCAGGTAAAATGGTTGTTACTGGAGCCAAAAGCACACAACAACTTATCACTGCTGTAAAGAAGATCGTACGTAACCTGAAGAAACATGGAATAGAGATTATTGGGAGGCCTAAGGTACAGATACAAAATATAGTTGCGTCAGCAAACCTACATGTATGCATAGATCTTGAGCGAGCAGCATTAACTCTTGAGAACAGTATGTACGAGCCAGAGCAGTTCCCAGGATTAATCTACAGGATGGATGAGCCTAGAGTAGTCTTACTAATATTTAGTTCTGGAAAGATGGTTATAACTGGTGCTAAAAGAGAAGAAGAGGTTTATGAAGCAGTTAAAAGAATTTATGAAAAGCTTCAAAGACTAAGAGCAATTAGACCATGCGTTACATAGCTAAAAGCTTAGACAACATAAGGTATCTTACCAGTCTTGAGGCCTTAGATCTAGATTTAACCTTTATAAAAATTATATCCCCTCCTCCAGGCTCAACAATTGCCCCACTATCCCGGATCAACTTCGTTAATGTATGATCATTTAAAGCAATCATCTTGGCTGGTATCACGTAGTAACCTTTAGGATCACGACGTGATAGAAAATCCTTTATACTCTCTGTCCCCAACAATCACCACCATCTCTGCTAACACTTTTCTAACGATACTCCTCTCCTCTCTACAATTCTCCATAATAAGTTTCTCAAGTGTGCTTATGAATCTTACTAGTTTTCTTGACCCAAGTCTCTCAACAACACTGCATGTAGCATAAAATCTTAACATGATACTGAAAATTATGTCGTCTATTAAGGCTATAATGCTTGGATCACAAAGCTGGCAAGATTCCAGAATGTTTATTAGCCTTGTAATAGCCTCAATAACGGAGCTAGCGTAGTTTATCATCAACATCGAAAACCTACCATAAACTTGGGGTGGTAAGGCCTCTATGTACTTCGCTATACAAGACATAGCCCTATCAAGTACTGCCTGTTGTAGCTCAAATTTCTTAGAGACTATGAATCTCACGTAGTCATATACTCCTTTGATATCAAAACATGGTGTTCCATAACGCCTAATAAGCTTACGACAATACTCTACAATTTCTACTAGTTTTAGACTGTTTGGTACTGATAATCTTTGCTCTATAAGTTTTGCAACTTCATCTACAACTACGTTTACCCTATGCAGGCACTCCTTTTCGACTCTCTCACGCTCCATGGCTATTCTATAAGCCTCTTCACCTTGTTTATCATTTCACGTATAACTGTCTCCTTTCCACCAAACTCTCCTGGAGGCATATACTCTACTTTAACACCTAGCGTCTCAGCTTGGTTTGCTAGACTCCTGTCTCCCGTGAATAAAACAACTATTTTGCCCTCACTTTTTAATCTCTCTAAAAGCTTAAGAACATCATAATCGTCACGGGCAGGCTCCAGGATTACACCTCTAACTATCCTAGGTTTATCCATACCCCTACCAACAATCTCGTGAGCCTCAAGTATTGGGGGTGAGCCTAGCTCTCTATACACTATTTCCGCGAAACCTTTAAACATTTGATCGAAGACTACTGCTATCTTCTTTTCAGCTATCTTTTCCTCCTTGCTCATAGTTATGAGTGCTCTAAGCTCCTCAACACTCATATTTAGTACTACATCTCCCCTGACCACGATAACCCTAGCTGAATTGGGGCAGGTTTTGAGGGCAAAAGATATTAGAGTTTTTAGATCATTTGAAGACTTAACTATGCCATCACATGCTAAGACGTAGCTCAAGAATAACACCCTTATTGAACATGACATTATCTTACTATCATAATTGATACGGGGGCGTTAACAACTATTGATAGAACTTTACTACCAATAAGCATTTCCTCATTAACAGTATTTCCTCGAGCACCAACTATAACTAGGTCGTAGCCACCTTCTACGATCTCCTGGAGAATTTCATTCTCAACACTACTTATTGAAGGTGAGTACTTTTTAATCTTAAAGTCAACAGTGATTCCAGTCTCCTTAGCCCTAGCTTTAACCTTCTCTGCTAACAATAACGTATCGGTTGAACCTTCATCAACATAAAGCACTGTTACCTTAGACCCATAACGTTTTGCAAAGTCTAGAGCTATCTCAAGAGCTCTAAAACTGTTCTCAGAGCCATCAATAGGTACGAGTATCTTTCTAAACATGAAGCTAATCCTATAGGTTGGCTCTGGCTTATACTCAACCATAATGCTTCACCTTAATAGATTTGACAAGCCTAGCCCAAGAGACCTATCAGTTATCTCCATAGTCTTATTCCTATCGGCTACACCCATAGAGGCTCTAATAGCATCAACGTTCTCTGGAACTACTATCGACTCTTGATGAACAGCTTGCACCCACATAACTTCATTACCATTTACACTTATGGTATCCTCCCATACTACGAGTTCCGGAATATCATAACGCTTCCTACCAAGGTCTCTAGCCATTTCAATTATCTCAGCCGTCGAGGTTATACCCATGCTAGAATTTATAAGAGCTATTCTAGGCGTTGTAGAGAAAGCTCTAATTACATCCTCCTTACTGACATTAGATGAAAGTCTAACCTTAACTACTTGCACATGCATAAGCGTAGTTGGGACTACAACTGCAATAGTAAACACGTTAGCTTCGAACGGAAGCACGAGCTTCAAGTCTTCAGCGTGATGGCTTGGAATCCTAACACTATCTAACTTTATAGCATTGATAGGCCCTTTCTTTACCTCCTTAGGATCGGCGCCTCTACGGATAATGACAGCATAAACCTCTTTAACCCTTGAGTATGATGAGATAGTGCATATCGATCTTGCAAGTGCTGTTGTATTACAGGATACTACTCTTAGGCTACGTGAGCCCACACATTCATCATAGTTACATAGTGTACTGAAAGATTTTTCAGCTACATGAGGTTTTTCACCACCCTGAAAGATCATTCTCAAGTCGTATTTCTCATAGAGCTCTCTATACTTCTCGCCTACACCAGCAGGCGTAGCATCAACAACTACGTCTACATCACCTAAAAGATCATCTATGATGCCGTGAACCTTAAGCCCAGCACTTTCAAATCGCCTTAAATGTTCCATGCTCGGGACATATAGGGGGTAGCCTAGCTTCAATGCTAGTCTAGCAGAGTAATCCGGCTTAGTTTTAACAACGCCTACAAGCTTCATATCAGGTTGTAGTGTTACAGCTTCAGCAACACGTTTACCTATAGTCCCAAACCCGTTAACACATACTTTTATAGTGCTTCTAACCATACTTAATCACCAAATCTCTTAACCGACATCTTGAGGGCTTCAAGAGCAGGGAGCTTCTCACCAGCAAGAAATATTAGTAGTGCTCCACCACCAGTGCTTATGTGGATATTAGGACGGGAGGCAGCACCTAGGATCTCCCTGGCCATGGCACCTAGATGGCCTCCACCTATTATTACAAATCCCTTAGACTCTAATGATGCCTTGAGAATGTCTTGAGTTCCTCCTCTAAACCTCTTATCCTCTATCACTCCTGCGGGTCCTCTCAGCACAACGACTTCGGCTTCACGCATAAGCTCTTTATAAATGTTTATGGTTGAGGGGCCTAGGTCCTTTATTACGCCCTTCACGTTGTTCACACTCTCTATCTCTATAGTACCACCTCTCTCTGTTTTGAAGTCTATGGGCGTCTCTATAGGTGCCCCCTTTAGTAATATTCTACGTGCTCTAGGTATTAAGCTAGTGCATCCCTTAGCCTCTAGCAACCTTCTATTCTCATCACCAATATTAACTCCTTTTGCCGCCAAGAACACTAGTGCTATAAGGCCACCCAGGAGGATTCTATCAGCAGACTTCGAGTGGTGAAGATGCTCTATTATTCTAAGTGTATCATGAACCTTAGCACCACCTAGGAAGAAGACCCTAGGCCTTCTCGAAGGATCTTGAAGGTATTGTAGTGCTTTAAGCTCCTTTTCAAAAAGCCTACCAACACCAGAAGGTAAGACTAAGGGGAAACCAACAATGCTAGGTTGACTACGGTGAGCAGTAGCAAAGGCATCATTTACGTATATGTCGAAGAGAGGGGCTAGACGTTGCACCATAATCGTCTGTGCTTGCTGTTGAGGATCAGCCTCAATAACCTCCTCGGAGACTAACCTCACATTATCTAGCAGCACTACTT
>CAZTPV010000017.1:0-11045 GCA_964615085.1 uncultured Desulfurococcales archaeon | reverse complement strand
ATATAGTTCAGACAAGATTTTACGTAAATGATGTTGGTAGGCAGGTTGCTATACTAGCGTATGGGATGGAGAGACTTGGATTAACTATTGAGGACTTGAAAAAGAGAGGCGGTAAGCTTGACTATGTGTTAGGCTTGATATATGCTATTACACATACGATGCTTGATCTACTTGAAGCAAAGAATGAACTTGATAAGCTAAAGCGTGAAGAGAAGTTCGAAGAGTATCGTGAGAAACTACGTGAAGTAGACGAGTATGTGTCTGTACTTAACCGGTTAAGGTCTAAGGATGCTGAGTTATTTGATAGGCTTGTCGAAGCGATTAAGAGAGACGAGAACCCCTCTAGATCCATAGAGAAGTTAATGTTTGATTACGAGTTCAAGGCTGACGAGAAGATAGTTAGGCTAGTGAGGGAAATAGTTTCAGCATGTGTGGCTGGTTTTAAGGAGACCATGAGCAAGATGAATGTGAGTGTGGATAAGTGGGATTGGGAGAGTGATTTAGTATGGTCGAGTATAGTTGGAAAAATAGTTGAGCAGGCTAGGAGGAGTCCATACGCTATTACCCATAAGGGTACGCTAGCCTTAGATTTAAACAAGCTCTTGTTGGATGACAAGGTTAGAGAGGAGCTGGGTATTAAGAGAAGAAGTGAGCTTCCACCACTGATACTTGTGCGTAGTAATGGGACAACCCTTTACACAACAAGGGATATAGCGTACAGCATCTATAAATTCAGGGACTTCAATGCAGATAAGGTAATAAATGTTATTGCTGCCGAACAATCCCTAGAGCAGCTCCAAGTAAAGCTTGCTCTCTACGCCTTAGGCTACAAGTTTGAAGCCAAAAACCTAATCCATTACGCTTATGAAATGGTAAAGCTACCTGAGGGCTCGATGAGCAGTAGAAGAGGGGAGTATATAGCTCTTGACGAGCTTCTTGAGAACGCTATCAACCTAGCATATAGGGAGGTTAAGAAACGGTATGAGGGCGTATTGGATTCTAATACGATGAGGTTCATCAGCGAGAAGATAGGTGTTGCAGCAATTAGGTATGCGATGGTGTCAGTATCAGCTACCAAACCACTAACATTTAAGATAGAAGAGGCACTAAACTTTGAGCGTAATAGTGCACCATACCTACTCTACACATACGCACGTGCACACAACATCCTCGTTAAAGCTAATGTAACTGAAGAACACCTTAAGGAGATTCACAGCAAGGTGGACTATAGCGCAGCTTCAGCTAATGAACTTAGGAGAAATCTAGTATTAAGACTTCTAGAATTCCCATACTACTTCGTTAAGGCTGCTGATGAGCTTAAACCAGAGATATTAATATCTTACGCTAATAAGCTTGCAGATGAGTTTAACAAATGGTATCCCAGAGACTATGTTGTTACGGAGAGAGATGAGGGTATTAGATCTTTCAAAATAATGTTAGTGTATGGGGTAAAAGCCACCATAGGGAACATATTAGAGCTGATAGGCATAACACCACTAGAGAGAATGTAAATGGTTTAAACCTTGATGCAACTCTTAATGAATAGATAACAAAGCGACCTCATTAGGTTTATTTAAGCAGGTGGCGGGCCCGCCGGGATTTGAACCCGGGACCTCCGGCTCCGGAGGCCGGCGCTCTATCCTGGCTGAGCTACGGGCCCTCTCTTCAACCCTAATGTAAGTTCCCTACTAGCGTAATAGCTTTATTGAGCATTGTCTGTACAGTTTTAGTATGTCAGGTTCATCAGTCATGATGATTAACTTTACTTCACGTCTAAGCTTTCTCACTCTCATTGTTAGTTCTAATATATCGTCTATCGTTGGGTCTACTAGTACTATTAAATCCTTATCTTTATGTCTTTTTAGTTCTTCTTCGATTATCCTTGCTCTCTTCTTAGCGGTTATAATATTCTTGAGTATGAGTGCGCTAGTGTTAACATAGCCGTGTATGTCGACTATTATTGCCTTCTCTCCTGTTAACCGGAGTAGTTTGTTAACAGCTTCCTTATACTTGGTATGAGGTATGTGGATCACGCATATCTCTACGCTAGTACAAGGTCTTAGCGAGAATATGTCGGTATATGAGTTTATTCTCTCCATTGCTGATGCGACGTCATCCTTACTATTGCATTTAATTATGAGTGTTGCCTCAAAACTATTAACGCTATACTCTACATAGCATTTCTTAGATATTGCTTGTAATGTTCTAGCAAAGTCACGTATTCTAGAGCATAGGACTTGACCGTCAATCCCCCTTACTAGGGCTAATTCAACACATACAGACGAGCCTCTCAACTTCTTAAGAACCTTTAAGCCTAAGACTATGCACATGACAGTTACGATGATAGGTGGTGCTGGACTTAATCCTCTGAAAACTATGGCCTCAAGAGGTACATTAGGTGTTATTGCAATGAGTATCAACACTATGGATACTATAGCAACAATTATCGGTATGAGCCTACCTGTAGACGTATTATCAACGTCATAACTAAGAGTCAAGTCAAACTCCATCAAGTGATTAAAGGCTTATGGTACAAGCAGAGTTAGTTAACTGAAACTAAACTGTTAATGTTTAAGGATAAAGCTTAAGATCCCCCGATAGCATATTTTACTAAACATAATGGGTTAAGGAAGGTCCCGCCGTAGCTCAGCGGTAGAGCGCCCGGCTGTAGGTGGAGCCCCTGGATGGGCTCCCCGCGCGCCCTAGAGGCCGCTATGCGGCCTCGATGAGGGCGCGTCGGCTGGGAGCCCGTAGTGCAGAGACCGGGCGGTCCGGGGTTCGAATCCCCGCGGCGGGACCACTTCCTCTCTCCAATGGTCTACTTCTCCTCAGCTAAACGTTGTAAGTGTAGAGATGATAGGCTTGCAAGGGCCTCGTAGATGGCGTTGGAGAGGTAGGTGTCCTAGGCGTGGTCGTCCTCCAGCACCTCTATACTTGTCTATAACTCCTCGCGAGCTAGTCTACACTCCTCTGAAGGATTCTGTGTGCCCTCCTGACGGAGTTGAGGTAACTATCGCTGAGCTTGAAGCACTTAGACTCATAGACTATATGGACAAGACGTTTGAGGAGGCTGCAAAGGCTATGGGTGCTTCTAAGGCTACAGTATGGCGTCTTGTTTCAACTGCTAGGAGAAAAATCGTTCAAGCTATTGTTGAGGGTCGACCCATATGTATTGTTATTGGAGGTGTTATAGAGCCTAGTTGAAGGCCCGCTCTAGAGGTATCCTAATGCTCTTAACCTCTCCTTAACCTTTTCCTCCTCTTCTCTCGATAATGTTGTTTCAGTCTCGGTTTCAAGTGCCTCTCTAAGCAGGAACTCAACGAGTTCTTCAACAGTCTTAAATCCTCCATGACTCTTTATAAAGTTTAGCGCTTTCTCATAGAGTGTTTTCGGTATTTTAATTGTCACATAATCCTCTGTCAAACCTCATTCACCGCTAGGGCTACTCCATTAATAGTCTTATAATAGTTATTGTGTTTGCCAATATTAAGACTAGTATAATGGCTTTAAAGATCGCCTCTTGCTTCTTTAAGCTAGCTTTCTCAACTATCTTACTACCGCTAACGACCCCTATAAGGGCTACAAGGACTACGTAAATGAGCTGTGGTAATGTGGGAGGGTATGTTAAGAGATATGGGATTGCTGAAGCAATACACACCGGAGCCTCACTAATAATAGTCCTAGAAACCGATCTCGTGAAGTCGTAGCCTAAAAGCCTATTCAACAAGTAGATTACGGGAGTTAATCCTCCACCAGTAATAGCCTTTACTATACCAGCACAAACACTCACGCTAGCTATAAGCATTAATCTAGCCTTAAAGCTTCTAATACAACTTGTCCTAGTAGGTACTATTGATAAAGCTAAGAGTAGCGTTACTAGAGCCACCCTGTATAAATCCGGTAATTTTACTCCAATGGTGAAGGCGCTGAAATAAGCTACTAGTGCAGCGATACCAGCAAATAAAGCCTCAAGTGCATCGGTTTTTTGAAGAAGAGAACCCCTAGCTGTTGAGGCTGCTATAGAGGCTGCTGCTTGCGCTACTAGTACAAGCCCAACATAGGGTGTTAAGCTATGAGATAGGATGGCTATTAGGGTTAGGCTTACCAGTCCAAAGCCTATACCTAGAACTGTAAAGAGTATTGAGGCTACAAGTATGGGTATACATATCGCGTATAGCTTAACATACAAGGCTTATACCATTGTGCTTAATCTATAAGGCCTATTCTACGAAGATAATTGAATATGGTTAATGCAGCCTCGTAGGGCTTCATCCTCTCAGTGTCAACAGTGATATCAGGGTTTAAGGGTTCTTCATATACATCAGATACGCCAGTAAACATTTTAATTTCGCCTTTTAATGCCTTACGGTATAATCCTTTAGGATCTCTCCTCATGCACACCTCAACAGAGCATTTAACGTACACCTCTATGAAAGGGATTCCTTCAGCTTCAATTATTTCTCTAACCTCCTGACGTACACTCCTATAGGGCGAAACAAAGCTACATAATACGATGACACCATGACGTGCTAATAGCCTAGCTATCCAAGCAACACGTAGTAAGTGTCGCCGCCTATCCTCCCTGCTAAATCCCGCGTCGGGATTTATGGTCTTACGCACCCAGTCTCCATCAAGCAATTCAACATCAAGATTCTTTGCTGAGAGTAGTCCTTTAAGTATTCTAGCAATAGTAGTCTTACCGCTAGCTGGTAGCCCTGTAAGCCATACAACGAATCCCCTTGAACTACGGCTCATGCTATTCAACCAGCACTAAGTTAATTAATTACATGTAATTAAAAACCTATTGGGTGTGTAGTGTCATGGTTGAAGAGACAAGAAAGTCGAAGTACACTACGGTGTCAATACCAGTAACGCTCTACAATAGGATTAAGGAGCTTATCAAGGATACTGGTTTTACTAGCGTCTCTCAATTTGTCACCTACATTCTCAGGGAGGTTATAGCTGATATGGAGGAGGCAAAGCTCTCAAATCCATCGCTAGATGAAGAGGAGAAAAAGAGGATTATTGAGAGGCTCAAAAGGCTAGGATACATTTGAGGGTGTAATGAGACATGGTCGCTAAACCTCATGGTGGCAAATTAGTTGAGAGTATAGCTAAAGGTCGAAGACGTGAAAGGCTTCAGCTAGAGGCAAGGGAGATGATTAAAATCAATATTTCAAATGGCATAGCAGCTGATGTTGCAAACATAGCACATGGAGTCTATAGTCCCTTGGAAGGCTTTCTAACCCAGGTGGATTACGAGACGGTCTTAAACGATATGAGATTGTCAAACGACGTGCCATGGACAATACCAATAATC
Organism: uncultured Desulfurococcales archaeon; assembly: GCA_964615085.1. GTDB lineage: Archaea > Thermoproteota > Thermoprotei_A > Sulfolobales > Pyrodictiaceae > CAZTPV01. Next base: position 5,725 of record CAZTPV010000017.1, on the reverse strand, counting down.
CTCGACGTTGATGAGAGAACAGCTAAGCTCGTAGAAGAGGGTGATGAGGTTGCATTATACTATAATGACGCTGTCCTAGCTGTCATGAAGATAGAGGACAAGTATAGGTGGGATAAGAAAGAATACTGCATTAAGATATTTAAAACTAGGGATCCAAACCATCCAGGTGTAAAAAGAACATTAAGTAAGAAGGATCTCCTTCTAGGCGGAAAAATCGAGTTAGTAAACGAGCTTCCAGAACCTTTTGAGCGGTACAGGCTCTGGCCTAAAGAGACACGTGTACTTTTTGAGTTGAAAGGTTGGAAGACTATTGCAGCATTCCAGACTAGGAATGTACCCCATCTAGGCCACGAATATATTCAAAAAGCAGCCTTAACCTTTGTTGATGGATTATTCATAAACCCTTTGGTAGGCTGGAAAAAACCTGGAGACTATAAGGACGAGGTTATAGTGAAAGCATATGAGGTGCTCATAAAGAATTATTATCCAAGTAACAGTGTTGTTTTCAGCATTCTCAGAATGGAGATGCGGTACGCTGGACCTAGAGAAGCTGTACACCACGCCATAGTTCGTAAGAACTTTGGTGCTACACATTTCATTGTGGGAAGAGATCACGCAGGTGTAGGTAATTACTATGGTCCCTACGAGGCCTGGGAGATATTCAAAAACTTTCCAGACCTTGGCATAACACCTTTATTCGTGAGAGAGGCGTTCTACTGCAAAAAATGTGGCGGTATGGTGAACGAGAAAATCTGTCCTCACAGCGAAGAATATAGGATTAGGATAAGTGGTACTAAGCTAAGAGAGATGCTTAAGAGAAGAGTAAAGCCCCCAAGCTATATGATGCGTCCCGAGGTAGCAGAGGTCGTAATTAGCCATCCAGACCCCTTTATAAGCTAATTTTAGCGGGTTGATCTGTAGTGGCTAAAGACCTCTACCAAGCAATCTATAGCTGCTATCACTCGATAAAGACTCTAGCGCCTAGTATCAATGGCATAATAGCTCACTGGGATGCTGATGGCATAGCATCTAGTGTTATTGCCTTAAAGCTACTTGGGTTAAATAAAAGTAGAGTGAGAGCTTACACGCCTAAGGTAGGCCCTTACACAATAGCCTCAATAAAATCAGATATTATGCTCTCAGTAAATGGCATAATAGCACTAGACTATGCCCTAGGTTCCACTTATGATTATCTCTACTATAAGCTTTCAGGGCCATTAGTAGTTATAGACCATCATACCCACTATTTAACTAGACCTTTACCGTATGAGGCAAGAGATGAAAGATTAGACATGGTTTACTGCAATATTCAGCTAGTTTACGGAGATATGCTCCCGATAAACATTTCGACTAGCTTAACTATGGCGATGATAGCTCAACAAGAGCTTGATGAAGATGTTTTAGGCTGGGCTCTTGTAGGCTTCAATGCTGATTATGGCTATACTATGAGCTGGAGTAATGTGCTCAAGGCTCTTAAACTACTACTTAAAGGTAGTGAAGCGCTTCTGAATAAAATTGGGGAAGAGTATGAATATATCTCCAAGTTATCAGATGCATTAAATACTTTGTACATAGATTATGATAATCTCTGCCTAAACTTTGATCATATAGTGAAGAAGCTTGCCTCAAGAAGCTTCTATGACGCCTTATTTAGTATAGAGCCGGAGGCGCGTAGAATTAAATTTAAGGTTGAGAGGGAACTTAGTAATGTTTACGATTCTGTTGAGGAGCATGCCAACTATATTATAGTCAGACACTATAAGTCGAATAGCTTAATCGCTTCTAAGGCTTCTAGACTACTCTCACTCAAGTATAGACATCGTATAGTGATTATGAACATGTGGTACTATCCCCATAAAGTTGGCTTCATATACGTAAGGAATATCGATGATAAGCTCCTAGGAAGAGTGAAAAACATTATTGCTAGCTTGCTTGCTAATCTTGATGATGAAGTTAGTGTTGGAGGTCGCTCAAACGTTCTTGTCATCGAATACACTAGGGAGGAGACTGGGATCAAGCTTGTCAACGAGATCGAGAAAATAGTTAATTTATCTACCACCACGTACGTGTAAACGTCTGAGGGATACTATTGGTTAACCGTATGCTAATATTAGGACTAGACAGTATGCCTCCTAAAATCCTCTACAATTTAAAGACGCTTGAAGAATTAATGCCTTATACAGCTAGCTTGCTAAGGGAGTCAGCGAGAATGATCATGAGAAGCTGCCATCCACCCATAACTGTACCAGCTTGGATGGTTATGTTTACGGGGAAAACACCTGGAGAACTAGGCATATATGGGTTTAGACATAGAAAGCCTGGCTCATTTGAAGCCTACATTGTCAACTCCAACTACATAAAAGAAGAAACTATATGGGATTGGGCTGGCAAGCATGGAATGAAAAGTCTAGTCTTTGGAGTACCACCAACATATCCTCCTAAACCAATAAATGGAGTTTTGATAACTGACTTCACTACACCAGGACCTGAAAAACCATATACTTGGCCTCCTTGGATTAAAAGAGAGCTTCAAAAGAGTGTTGGAGATGTAATATTTGATATAGTTTATCGTAGCCACGACAAGAATAAGGTTCGACGAGACCTTTTTGAAATGATCAATAACCATCTAAAAGTAATGGAATACTTAATTTTAAGACGTAAATGGGACTTAATAGTATATGTTGAAATAGGAGTTGATAGAGCACATCACGCGTTCCTCAAGTACTTTGATAAAGATCACCCTAAATACACTTATCACGAGGTTTATAGTGGTGTGATACCTCAAGTTTATAGGGTTATTGATGAGTGGCTATATAGGATCCATACAAAGTACCTTAGAGACTACATTATCGTGCTACTCTCAGATCACGGAATTAAGCCTATGAAAGGCGCTTTCACAATAAATGAATGGTTAATCAAGGAAGGATTCCTAGCTCTAAAATCAAACGTGGATAAACCTGGCATTGATCTGCATGAAGAGATCATAGATTGGGAAAGAACTATTGCGTGGGCATGGGGAGGATACTACTCGAGAGTATTCATTAACCTCAAGGGTAGGGAGAAGCATGGAATAGTGTCTAGGGAGGAGTACGAGGATGTAATTAGAGATCTTAAAAAACTTATACAAGGGATTCAGGGCCCCCTCGGAGAGAGTTGGAAGAACATTGTGGTTAAGCCTACAGAGGTATATCCTGTTGTTAAAGGTGATCCGCCAGACCTCATGGTTTATCTAGACGATCTATACTGGAGGCCAGCAGGGACTATTGGATGGGGGAAGCTATACCTTCCTGAAAACGATAGAGGTCCGGATGATGCCGTCCATGATTGGTATGGAGTATTTGCTGTCTATGATCCTGAGCAAAGAGTGGAGAGGATAACAGATAGGGTTGTGGAGGCTCCAGAGGTGAGAAAGATCCTTGAAAAACTTATCCAAGGAGATTATTGACACTCTACTCTCTATCATACTAGTGGCTTTAAGTTATAGCGGAGGCCTGGCTCTAGGCTTCACAATGAAAGTCTCTCTACCATCACTAATAGTTCCTGGTGCAGGGCCGCCAATGATATTAAGCATACTGCTTACGAACATGATGTATGTAGTAGTATCCTACGTAGGTGGCGCTATAGCATTAGTGCCTTCATTGATTTCATCAAGTCTCTTAGGTTTAGCTTCTGGTGCATTACTAGCATTCACAGGTAAAGAATTCATAATCATAATGCTAAGTCACGGCTTTCTTGAACATATAGGCCTACTACTCTCATCCTATGCTGGTATAGTACTATTCCTCAATAGGAAGCATACAAGTATCTTTGACAGGATAGTGTTAAAGTTAAACATGTTATTAATTTCAATAATTGTTGTGCTTCTTGCAGCAATCATTGAAACCCTCATTACCCCTATACTTGTGATAATACTATCTGGAGTGGTCTAACGTGGTAATGGGCTTTGGTGACTGGAGAGTAATTAGGCCGGACGCGGAGACAGTCTGGGAGCATGAGGAGGTTAGATCTAGGCTAAGCTGGTACTATAGTGTGATGGTCGATGAAAAACCAGCTAAATTCCTTATAGTAAAATCTATAGATGCTGGCGAGGATCCAAGGAAACTTGACATGGAAGGATTATGGAGTCTTCATGATAGCCTTCAGAGATTCTTCAACAACTTCTATGAGAGGATTAGGAGGGGGAAATATGGTTGGGAAGAGCTTAGAGAGCTAGGTAAACCTAAATGGAGCTTTCTTGATGTGAAAATCACTATAGCTAGAAATATTATTAAGTCATGCCACTTTTGTGAGCGAAGATGTAGAGTTAACCGATTTGAGAAGCCTGGTTTCTGTGGTGTTGATTACAAGACATACGTCCATTCATGGTTTCATCATTTAGGTGAAGAAGCGCCTTTAGTTCCGAGTGGCACAATATTCTATGGCGGTTGTAACTTTAGGTGCGTATACTGTCAAAATTATGATATTAGTCAAGAGGATCCAAGAGGAGGCGAGGTTGTCGATGCATTTAAATTGGCATTAATACAAGAGAAGCTTAGGAGAACTGGTGCAAGGAATATTAATCACGTTGGCGGTGATCCAACACCTAACATTCATACAATACTTGAATCCCTTAAGTATCTTGATGTTAATGTGCCCCAATTGTGGAATAGCAATATGTATCTCTCCATAGAAGCTATGAAGCTTATAGTTGACGTCATAGATATATGGCTTCCGGATTTCAAGTATGGTAATAATGATTGTGCTTTAAGGCTATCTAACGCTCCTAACTACGTTGAAATAGTTTTAAGGAACCTAAAGTATGCTGCAAAACACGGTGACATGATCATAAGACACTTAGTTCTACCAAACCATATTGACTGTTGTACTAAGAGAGTGCTTGAAGCTATAGCTAAGGAGTTACCAAAAGATAAAGTGCTAGTTAATATTATGGATCAATATTATCCAACCTACCTTGTTGTAAGGTATCCTCAAAAATGGCCAGAGATAACACGTAGGTTAAAGTACCGAGAAATTAAGGAAGCCTATGAATACGCTAAAAAGCTTGGTATATGCTTTGAGCCAGTAAGTTAAGAGTCTAGGATTTTAGCTCTTTTATGTGGATATACACTTTATCTAAAGGCTTAAGCTGGGGATCATGCTCTAAACCTTTTATTTTCAAAATCACGATAAGCCCTCCGATAGACAGCAGGTACTCCTTGTATTTTACCTCCTTCTCGGATTCCCCACTAACACTTCTAACTCGAGTACTCACTAGGGTGGCTTTACCAACGAAGTCTTCAGGATCATAGTCGGGTATCTGCTTAGTGATTCTGAATCTTACTCTAGTACCCTTAGGATATACTTTCACCTCCTCATGTAAATCCATTTCAACTGTGTAGATACCATCATCGCTTACGATTCTAGCTTTGTATATCTTTGGTATAAGTTCTTTTTCTAAGTCTTCTACAGTACCTGTAAACTCTAAAACAGTGCTAACACTCAAATCTCAGCACCTCTCTCGGAGACCATGAGTTTAAACGGGTATAAAACTATTATACATCTGTCGTGAAAGTTGCTCTGGGTGAAGAGCTTTTGAGTAGCATCCTACTACCTCATGCTAGCAGGAAGCTTGTAACGGAACTAAATAATCTACTAGGTAAGCAGGTTACAGTAGTTCTTGTTAATGGTAGAAAATATGAGGGTACTTTGCTAGGCTTTGAGCATCCAGAGTATAACCTACTACTTG
>CAZTPV010000016.1:0-7453 GCA_964615085.1 uncultured Desulfurococcales archaeon | reverse complement strand
AAGACTAACTACTAGAATGCATCTTGGTAGGCTTAGAATGGAGCTAGTTCCCCGCGATAAATGGGTTTTAGAGCAGGTGGCTGTAAACTACCTTCACGGGCTAATGGTGTTCTCCTCTCTAGGGTTCTTCGGATCACTCATAGCTCTCTACCTCAACTCAACACTCCGATGGGCTCTCCACGTGTTCACTATTGTCCTCTTTGCAGGCCTTATCCTCACTGGAGTAGTGTCACTAGTAACCTATTATCTTGCTCTAGTATCCTTCAAGCTAGGCTTAGACCCAGATAATGTTCTAGCGCCTATACTCACTAGTATTGCTGACTTCATGGGGACTCTTAGCCTAGCCGGCTTAGCAGTACTCTACTCATAATAGTTGCTCAACAGGTTTTCGTGCAGACTCGACACCCCTAACATACCATGCTAGTGAGGCTACTAGCCCTGCAGCCCACAACCCTACAACTATCGCTAGGAACTGTATAGCGTTTAACAGCCCTTCAACATAGACTATTAGAGCGCCACTAACACCCTGCAATCCTGTTAGCAAGCCTACAACCGATGCTCTAACACCTGTTGGGAATAACTCACTTTGAAGCACGCTTAGACTAGCCCAAGCCCATTCCGAGAACACCATGTTCACAAACACTATAGTGTATAAGGCAATACTGTTACCGGTAAGGTTCGATACTAGTATGCCTATAGCTGTTAGTGTTCCACCAGTAAAGGATAGGAGTGTTGAGAGTCTCCTCGCATAGTCTATGAGTGGTATGAGTAGGAGTGCACCTATAGAGGCGCCAGTATTAGCTAGGAACACTATGAGGGGGGCACTACTAGCTCCGAGGATGAATCCAGGAGCGTAGGGTAGGTAGTATGCAACAATATCGTAGGTGACGTATTGCGATACTGTTATCACAGCTAGTACTAGGAATCTAAACCAGTACCTTCTAATAGCCTCACCTAAACCAATACCTTTAAGCTCACGTTTAGCTTCAACACTCACCTCACCAGCATAGCCTGTAATACTCCTAACAACCTCTATAGCATCTCTACTCCTACCCTTCTCGAGAAGCCATCTAGGTGACTCTGGAAACGCTATCCTAGACAAGCCTACAGCAATAGCAGTACCTAGAGCTGATGCAAGGAGGTACTCAACCTGTAGTCTTGGGTTTCTTGAGAGAGCCTGGTAGAATAGTAGTAGTCCAGCGATGACAGCTGAACCCACGTTCCAGAAGTTTGTTGAAAGCATGAGTGCTTTACCACGATGCCTCGCAGGTGTGAGCTCTGCTATAGCTGCGTAAGCTGCACCAAACTCTCCCCCAATCCCAAAAGTCATAGTGGATGTTAGTATGGTGAAGGCTATAGGGTTGGAGTAGAGGGGGAAGAGTAGGATCAGCGAGGCAACCTCTAATGCTAGTGATATCATGAACATTACTCTCCTACCAACAATGTCTGCAAGCCTCCCAAACACTATGGAGCCAATGGTCTCAGCAACAAGGTTTAGTGCGAACACTATTGGAGCAATGCTAGGACAGACTATGTATGCTAGTAGTGGGGCTATAGCAAACATTACTCCATCAAGGAAGTAGTTTAGAGATACCACGGTGAAGAGCTTCCAGTGGCCAGACCCCCACTTAGCCTCGTCAAGCACCTCGTAGATGGTTTTAGACTTCACCAATATGGTTGCACCCAGGTTAGAGTCTAACCTATGACTAGAAGCCTCATTTAAAGATCCTACTCTTAAACTCCTAGAACACTCTTATCCCACAAGAGAACATGGTAGCCTGGAGGACTAGCGTACTACACCATATCCCACTCTTCAACAATCCTAACCCTTCTAGCATCAACGTGTACAGCCCTACCATAGAGGCTCTTAAAGTCTAGTCCTAGGCTGCTAGCATAGTCCTTGATAGTGCTTGAAACCATGGCTATAATATCATCGCTACGTACGATGAAGGTCTCGTAGTATCGTCTTCTCTTATCATCAGGCTCTGGAGCAACGTACCCAACAAGGTATAGGTCTAAGCCTAGTCCAGGACTAATAGTGAGGATTGCGAGATCTAAGCCTCTACCAGGCTTAGTGTAGCTCTTAGCAGAGATTATCGCCTCTTTAAAGCTAACACCATACCTAATCTGACTAGCCATCCACAGTAACAGGATATTACTATCAGTGTAGGAGGATGGGTCTAGGCCAACAATCCTAGCAAGAGACTCCTTGTCAACACTACCATTATGAGCGAGGAAGATGTCTACAGCTCCTCCACGTAAACCCATACAGTAGTGGTAGGGGTGTGCATGTTGAACACCTCTAGGCTCCTGCCTACCAGCCCTCCTAGAGTGAAGCACTAATACGACCTGGTCGGCTGAAGAGACTACTCTCTTAATCCTACTACAAGCTTTCCCCAGCTCCTCAAGGTTAACTCTACAAGACTCCTCTCCTACACCAAGGTCGTTAGCAGCATCAAACCTCTCGTATGATAGCATCCAGCCACCACTAGTTCTGGCTGCTAGCACGAAGCCATAGCCATGACAGTGCCTACCATCACCACCAGTGATACTGGCTAGGTAGGGATCGTCTCTTGAAGCCCTATAGAAAGCATCAATAAGCTCTGGTACGATGTTTTTAACAGCATCACCTCTAGCCACCATGGCTAGCATCCTACACATGGCTCTCCATCCTCCTTCAGTAAGGTTTACTCGCTAAGAGTTAGAGTAGCTAGCGAATAATTATGTCTTAGCCTAACTGCTTAGAAGCTAGGTTGGGGCTTCCCCTCTTCAACGCGCGTTAAACTTCGAGTCCTCTTCAACAAGGTAGTGGTGGAATCTACAACTACTCCTAAACAAAACCTATTTACCATAATAGCCACGGGGGCGTGTGAAAGTACTATTAACACTACCACCAGACATTCACGAGCTAGAGATATACCGTATCACCGGCATGAAGGCACCACCACTAGGATTAGCGTGGATTGCAGCAGTACTAGAGCAAGCTGGGCATAGGGTTAAGATTATCGACACCCCTACCCTCGAGATGGATTCTAAGACGTGGATTAGAGAGGTTAAATCGTGGAAGCCTGATGTTGTAGGCATATCAATGCTTACTCCAACAGCTCCTAGAGGCTATAAGGCTGTGAGGATGATTAAGGAGGAGCTGCCAGACGTTATAGTGTTTGCTGGTGGCCCTCACGTAACCTTCATGTATGATGAGGCTATAGGTAATGGTGTGGATGTTGTTGTTCGGGGCGAGGGCGAGTACACTACACTAGAGCTTGTTGAGACTATTGAGAGGTATGGCCTTGACGCTACGAAGCTTAGAAGCATCAAGGGTATAGCGTTTAGAGATCCGAGAGAAGATAGGATCATAGTAACTCCGCCAAGACCATTCATAGAGGATTTGGACGAGCTGCCTAAGCCTGCACGACACCTACTACCCATGGACAAGTACACACTCTTCGGCAAGCCTATTAGAGTGGCACACGTAATGGCGAGTAGGGGTTGCCCTTACGGCTGCATATACTGTATTACAAGCTACTTCTGGGGTAGGAGGATTCGCTTTAGATCACCCGTAAAGGTTGCTGAGGAGATTGAAGAGCTAGTCTACAAGTACAAGGCAAAGTACATTGTCTTCACAGATGACGAGTTAACAGCAGGGCGGAGGTTCGTCTACGGGTTAATTAGAGAGCTTAAGCGCCGTGGTATCGAGGTACCCTTCGCCTGTGGCGCTAGAGTAGATCATTTAACGAAGGACTACCTTAAATTCCTCTATGATAACCACTGTGTAGCAATATACGTTGGTGTTGAGTCGGCTAGTCAGGAGACGCTGGATAGGATAGGGAAGAAGATAACCATAGACCAGGTTAAGAGGGTTTTTGAGTGGAAGAAGGAGCTTGGAGGATTCATGGCAGGCTCCTTCATACTAGGCTTCCCATGGGAGAGCATAGACGATATGAAGAAGACGGTCGAGTTCGCTATAAGGCTAGATCCAGACTATGCACAATTCACAGTCCTAACACCATACCCTGGCACACCACTGTTCGAGTACGCTAAGAATGCAGGCCTCATAGAGGATTGGAACTGGGAGCATTACACGACACTACAGCCAGTTATGAGAGGGTTTAAGTTTACGCGTAAGCAGCTAGCTCGAATGCTACAATACGCTTACCGTAGGTTCTATGTGCGTCCAGCCTTCCTCCTCCGTGAACTCCGTGCTGGTAGGCTTATGGATATCCTACGCATCCTAGGTAGAGAGCTTGCCTCTCTACTCAAAGACCTTATAAGTAGGGCTTTGGGGTGGGCGAGATGACTCGTCGTGCTGGTATGGGTGCACTTCTAGCTGCGGTTAGGATACTGTTTAGTAATCCAGCTGTTAGGCTTGTGCTTAGAGCTGCTACAAGAGATGCTGTTTGCAGGTATGATGGTGAGGAGGTTAAAGCGCCAATAGTCTACCATGCTCTAGCCATGTATGCTGGCGTAAGAGTTGTAAGCTGTCCTCTAGAGGCTAGAGTTACTGCATCACTACTTGATGCTGTCATTGACGCGGGTATTAGGATGCTAGGTGGGGATGTTAATGAGGTTCGTAAGGCTCTTAGAGACCCAGCTCTAAGGCGTGGAGTAGCTACTGTGCTTAAGGGGTTAGGCATCTATGGTGTCACTGTACCTCAGAAGATGCCTGCACCATTCCTCATAGTCTGGAACTTCACTAACATGTGTAACTTAAGGTGTCGCCACTGCTACCAGAGAGCTGACAAACCATTACCTGACGAGCTATCGCTTAGAGAGAAGCTTAGAGTAGTGGATGAGCTTGATCGTGCAGGTGTAGCTATGGTCGCTCTTAGTGGTGGTGAACCAACTATACACCCAGACTTTCTAACAATCATACATGAGCTTAGCCGTAGAGGAATATATACTGGTGTAGCTACTAACGGATGGAGGTTTGCTGACATAGACTTCCTAGCAAAGGCTGTTAAGGCTGGTCTAAACTACGTTGAAGTCTCTGTAGACAGTGCTAAACCACATAGGCACGACTGGTTCCGTGGTGTTAATGGTGCTTGGGAGCGTGCTGTAAAGGCTCTAGAGAATGCAGTTAAGCTGGGAGTAAACCATGCTATGGCCGTAACCGTAACGAAGATGAATGTCGATGAGGTTGAAGACATACTTGACTTAGCGGAGTCTATTGGTGTTAAGAGGGTTGTCTTCTTCAACTTCATACCAGTAGGTAGAGGTGAGGAGATCGTTAACCTCGACTTAGACCCGTTGGAGAGGGAGGAGTTCCTTAGAACAATCTACCGTGAGATGAAGCGTAGGAAGCTCGAGATTGTTAGTACAGCACCACAGTATGGGAGAGTAGCAATACAGCTTAGTGGTGGCGAAGATGTAGCGCCAACACACTTCTGTGTTGCAAGCGACCCAGTAACTAAAGCTGTAGCAGAGTTCGTAGGTGGTTGTGGCGCTGGTAGAATCTACGCTGCAATACAACCCAATGGCGATGTCTCACCATGCGTCTTCATGCCGATAGTTGTAGGTAATCTCAGGAGGAGAAGCTTCATCGACATATGGAACAACACCCCACTATTCCACAAGCTAAGGAATAGAGAACTCCTCTGGGGCTTCTGTGGTAAATGCCCCTACAAGTACGTGTGTGGAGGGTGTAGAGCTAGAGCCTATGCATACTTTAACGATGTAACAGCACCTGATCCAGGATGCATATACAACCTCAAGTACTGGAGAGACGTAGTTGAGAGGATGGCTAAGAGGAGGGAAGAGAGGATCATAGCCACTGTGGCTAGATAACCTCCGTTAAACCCCATCACAACCCTTTTTTAGCCTTGAGAGTGTATTGGTGTAAAGCTGTATTCTTCTAAAGTCTATAGTCTAGAGGAGGGTAGAAGAACTGTTCGACTATTGACGAGTGTACCATCTATCATAGTTCATCAAGGGTATGGTTATCTAGTTTCGCTACACAGCCCTCAGCTCTCTGGTTTAGAGATGAGGTGTATGAATTGCTGCAACGACTTACAGTACTGTATAGGCTTAAGAGCTTAGCATTTAGCGTATTAGAGGTTCTTGGAGGAGCACTACTACTAGCTGTTGGCGGTAGGTGTGTGATCAAGACACCCTTTACACCAGTACCCTTCACTCTCCAGACAATGTTTCTAGCAATACTAGTGCTGCTTTTGAGGAGGAGAGCTTGGAGGCCTGTAGCCTGCTACATTGCTTTAGGCCTACTAGGGTTACCAGTCTTCGCTTTTGGTGGTGGACTCTGGTACCTCTCTAGCCCCACCTTTGGCTATATCCTAGGGTTTCTAGTAGCAGCTATCATAGTGGGTAGGATTGTTAGGAGGCTAGAGCTTAAATGGCTTATAGTCTACGCTATCACAGTGAACCTTATTGTATACCTTCTTGGAGTCCCCTGGCTTGCCTGCTGGCTAGCCCTCACTAGTGGTGCGCCCATAGCAACTGCAGCTTATAAGGCACTAGTCCTAGGGCTTCTCCCGTTCATCGGCTGGGATCTGTTAAAGGCTATTGGTGCAGCACTATGCTCGTGGACTATCTATGCCCTCCACCCTCTACAGGCATGGTTTAAGCAGAGCTATTAGGGTTGTAGAGCACTTTTTAATGTAAGGTGAATGTATAGTGTCAAGGATTATTGTACTAGCCAGGTCTGGTAGTGAGCTAGTCGAGCTCGTTACGGATGCTCTAAGGAAGATCATTGATGCCGCTAAAGCCAGAGGCTACGAGGCTCCTGAAAGAGTCTATGTTGAGGAGGTTGAGGAGTGGGATAAGGCTAGAGAGGTGTTATCAAGAGAGGCAGAGGCTATGGGGTTCCACCACGCTATTAGTAGCCCTGAATCATGCATACTCTATGCAGGTTGGACTGGTGTTCCAGAAGTCTACATTGTATCTAGCCGCTGTCAGCTACTACCAAGAGAGGTAGTTTATGGTGAGGCTCTTAGAGCTGGAGCTCACTCAGTACTCCATAGGGGTATAGACTACTACGTGTATAGTGTAGATGCTGATACCAGTAGGAGATTATACAGGCTTCTAGGCCCCTACACTAGTGAAGCACTATACATTATAGGGCTTGCTGTTAGAGGGTATGAGGCTATGAGCCTCCTAGTAGAGCTAGGCTATAGTGGTTATGCTAGAGCTGTTGTTGAACACTATATGAGGGATGCAATAGACGCTCTAGAAGCTATGCAGCCAAGAGTCATGGACGCTACTGTACAAAGACTACTAGTATTAGACGCTTTAAAACAACTACTAGAAGCTAAACCCGTGACCAGTCTTAGTGATAGGATTGTAGAAGCCTACCTAGACTTATTGAGGAGGATTATTGGTGTAGCTAGCGTAATGAAGCTTATAGAGCTCGTAGAGTCCTTCAGCATACCGAGACTCGGCTCTACTGAGGCTATGAGAAGCCTAGCTGAGGCAGCTGCTCAACTACTAGAAGGGGTGCCAG
>CAZTPV010000015.1:0-3147 GCA_964615085.1 uncultured Desulfurococcales archaeon | reverse complement strand
ACTATAGGCGTTCCTCTTGATAGGAGGAGGGCTATACGTGGTTTAGAAGAGGCTAGGTGTAGGGGTTTTAGCATCTTAGGGTGTGGAATCCAGCATGGAGGCTCTGACAAGTCTACAACAGCGATATTTGCTTTAAACCCCTTCTCGATCCTACCAGCATTGACGCCGATAATGGACTTATAGGTTTTCTCAAACACCTCTACACCAAACTTAGAGGCTACAATCCATGGATTATACTGTAGTCTTGAGGCTACAGCAATAACTTCTCCCCTATGCTTTATCATAACCCACTCATCGTCTAAGATGAGGTACGGTTTTTCATCATCCTCCCACGACACTACTGTAGTGGTTATCCTTTCAGCTTCTTCTACAAGATCCCTACTCGTTACCAACAATACTACCTTAGTCTTAGTAGTATCAATAAAGTTCTTAACAGCATCAATACTTAATCCACGATTACCTACAGGGACTAGTAGGGTTGTTACTAGTCCCGCATCCTTTGAGGCCCTATAAGCCTCTACTGGATGACCAGTATACACTAGTGCCTCGCTTACACCATTTAATGACAACTCGTATAAACACATTAAAGTAGCGTAGTATGCTTGCTCGCCACTAAGATTCCTCCAATACTCTAGCGGATTATCTACTAGTCTATGAGGGTACTCCTCGCAGATTACCGGTGCTAGTACTGGAGCGGGAAGAGCTACAAGTCTTTGACCACTAAGGACTAGATCAGCCTCCTCCATGCTTGGTGGAGGGTCGCCAAGACCATGGCCTTCAATGCTATCACCATTAACGTATATGTATCCAGGTCCCTGAGGCTTACCACTAAGACTAGTGAGGTAGTATAGGTTAGACATTAGTATCCTCAATGCTACACACCCATTTGACTCTGATCGTTAGCGCTCTCCTAGGACATAAAGCCATGCATCCAAGACATAGGAGGCATCGTTCGGGGTTAATGGTTATGCTATTACCTGATAACACTATGGCCTGAGAGGGGCAATAGTCTATGCAGGCCATACACTTGTTACACTTAGACTCATCTATGGAGAAGCCACTATAAACTATCCTACAACGTGCCTCTACACTCAAGAGCTTTACACCAGCCTTAGTATAGGAGGACGTGTATGCCCGAGGTCGGCCCCGGCGCCATGTCACCCCTAGCGGGGTTCATCTTGTCCGCCGGGCACCACCCCCCTCCAAATCTCTCCTAAGTCACGCTCTAGGCTAAAATACTCGCTCCTAGTTTATTGGTGGTGCTGGTGCTATTAGTTGAAGAGGCTAGTAGTTTTAGGGTTGGGATTTGCAGGCGTAAGCCTGCTCAATGAGCTGTATAAGTTAAACGCTATGGATAAGCTTGAAATAATAGTCGTTACACCAAAAACAGTTTTTGAGTTCTTGCCTTCAGTTCCAGAGATCATCTCTAATCGCGTGAGAGTTGAGGATGTTGCGTGGGATGTAGCTAACTGGGTTAAAAGCATAGGTGTTCAAGTAGTTAAGGATGCTGCTAAAACTGTTAAGACTAGTAGAGTTGAGCTAGCCTCCTCTGAGCCCTTAGAATACGACTACTGTGTAATCTGCTGGGGCGCTGAACCAGCTTACTATGGAGTTAGAGGTGCTAGGGAGAACAGCCTTCCACTATATAGCGTTGAAGACGCTTTAAGAGTTAGAGAGAGGCTTAAGAATAGTAAGAGTGTTGCAATCGTTGGTGCAGGCCTTGTAGGCTCAGAAGCTGCAGCTGAAATTGCATGGGCTGCAAGGAGAGGGATATTAGCTTTAGTCGAGAAGATATACCTGGTTGATATGCTAGAGCTACCAGTGATGGTACTAGGTAATAGGAGAGCATCCCAACGTGTTAAGAGAGTTCTTGAGGAGATGGGAGTTAACCTTGTTATGGGAAGGAGAGTTATTGAGGTTAAGAGTGAAGGATTACTGCTAGATAATGGTGAACTAGTGAAGGCTGATACAGTAGTATGGTGTGCTGGTGTTAAGGGCCGTGAGATCAGCGTTGAAAACGTGTCAACAACGAGACATGGTTTTATAAGAGTTAATGAGTACCTCCAAGCAAACCGAAGGGTATTCGTTGCCGGTGATGCTACTCATGTAGAACATGATGACTGTGTCGCATTAAAAATGGTTAGAGAGGCTATTAGGCAGGCGAAGCTAGTAGCACAGAACATCCTTAACATTACTCGTGGACGTAGCTTAAAGAGCTATAAGCCGCTAATAACTAGTTGTAGGCCGTTAGCTGCTGTTGGCTTAGGCCCTAGACATGCTGTAGTGATTATAGGTAAGAGCTTCTCTATTGACACTAGGTTAGCGTACTGGTATAAGGATAGGCAGAGGAGGAGGTTCATGCAAATGACTAAAAGCCATAGCTAACCTACCTGCATGCTTTGAAGCAAGTTACGCCAGAAGCTTCTAGCCCAGTATACTGCTGTTCTAGTATCCATGCCTAGTTGTAGTGCGTAGTGCGCCAAGCCCTCAAGATCGTACTCCGTCATAACACCATACTCATTGAGTTCTCTACGTGCTTCCTCAAGGCTAGTTGACATGGAGAGAGCCTTAGCAAGTGGTGAAACCTCGTAGGCTTTAACAGCGTCAAGTATGAATGAGATTGTACTGATAATGTTAACTACTACACGTCTAGTACCAGACCTAATGGCTTCAACTCTATGGATACCTCTTAGCGCTTCAAGCTGAGCTCTACTAGCCTCAGACCTAACCACTGATAGTACCTCCTCTAGCAACCTCTTAAACCTCTCGCCAACACCATAAGCACCCACATACCCTCCTCTAGCTGCTATTTCAGAGATTCTCTCCAGCACATAGGCTTGTGGAAGCTCTCCATCAGCACCTGGACTATGAACTATGAGTAGCTTCCTCTTAGCTGAGGATAGCACTGTAGCAGCTAACCCTAAAGCATCGGCTAGAGGACTCCATAGACTATCTTCAGTGCCTTTAGCTAGTACGTCACCACCAACATCAATAGCTATTAGGGTATCACAATCAGTAAGGTGTAGTAGTGCATCAAGGCCTTCTCTAGCACCAGTAGCACCTCCATAAATGTCGATAACCCCTATAGGCTCTCTAGCTAGAGTAGCAATACGACATACGTTGGGGTATATTGTGTAAGCACCATGT
>CAZTPV010000014.1:0-12555 GCA_964615085.1 uncultured Desulfurococcales archaeon | reverse complement strand
GTAGGTGCTGGTTTTGCTAGGAACCCTATAGCGAAGCCTACGGCTAAACCCACAATGAGGAGTACTATTGCAACCCATGTTGAGATACCGAGGTGGCTCCTCCCCTTCATGGAACCACCTCAGAGCGTAGTGGGCTAGCTAGCCCATTTATATACGTTTACTCTAATAGTTACTATGGTTGTCAAGTGGTCTGAGATTATTATCATTTATAACCATAAAACACTCTATATAGTATACTATAATTCTATACTCCCCATGTAGGTGGAATAGCTAATCTTTTAAATAGGGGTTGGCTACTGGGCCTCCTAGTAGTAGAGCCTAGGCTCTACGGGTACGTGTATGGTGTTTAGAGTATGGTTGAGTTCCTACTATACTCGCTGGCTTGGGGCTCTGCACTAGCGTTAATGGCTTGCGGCCTATCGCTATACTATGCTGTTAGCAAGGTTGCTAACTTCGCTCACGGCGAGTACGCTAGCTTTGGTGTTATAGCCTACCTCTACACTATAGCACTGCTCAACGGCATTGCTAAGTGTAGAGGCTTTGGCATCGTTGATACAGCTGCTCTCACACCATCAAGCTTATGGGTTTTAGCTCCAGTGTTCCTTGTTGGTGCATGTGTTGCAGCTGTATCGTTTGTAGCTGTTTTCTGGCCTCTTATGAGGAGAGGTGCTAGGCCTCTACAGCTTATGGTTGCTAGTATCGGTCTTATGCTCATACTGAGATTCATACTCTACTTCGCTGCTAGTAGTATGGATTGGCTCTCACTACCCTCTCCAGGCTCAACAGTCTACACTCTTGCTGGAGTTAGGGTTGAGCTCTCATGGGTTACGAGCATTGTTCTCGCTCTAGCAGCTACAGTTGTAGTGGCATTGTTTACTACAAGAACGCTACTAGGTGTCTCACTTAGAGCTGTAGCTGATAACCCTGATCTAGCAGAGACTAGTGGTGTTAATAGTTTCAGAGTGCAGCTATTAGCGTGGAGTATTGGTGGTGGTCTTGCAGCTGTTGGAGGAGCATTAATGTTCATCCTTACTGGCCCTCCTGGTGAGAGGCCTATTGTTGAGCTAGGCTGGATGAACCTCCTACCAATATTCGCTGCTGCAACTCTTGGCGGTTTAGGGAGCTTCTATGGGACTTACGCTGGTAGCCTAATTCTTGGACTAGCGTTCAACGAGGTTGCAAGCATACTCCTAAACATGGGCTTAGACCCCCAGTTGGCTCTAGCAGTACCCTTCGGTGTAACTCTCCTCGTACTACTCTTCATGCCTCAGGGCCTAGCTGGTTTAGACTGGTCTAGACTTGTTGAGAGGATTCAAGCTGTTAAACTAGTTAGGGTGGGATCATGGAGGTAGTTAGCTTCCTACTAGACTACCTAGCTGTTGCAGGTGTCTACGCTCTGCTAGCTATAAGCATGAATGTAGAGTATGGCTGGGCTGGTATACCGAACTTTGGTAAAGCAGCATTCGTGGCTTGTGGGGGTGCAGCAGCGGCTATCGTAGCTGCTCAGCTTGGGCCACCCCTACTCCTAGGCATGCCTGGTGCTGTACCTGGGCCTCTAAGCTTCTTTAGGAAGTACAGTATGATACTCATGGCCTACCAGCATAACCCTCTAGCAACGTGGATGGTGTTCCTACTATCAGCTGTTATTGGTGGTGCTGTAGCAGCTCTACTAGGTGTTGTATTCACCTTCCCAGCTGTAAGGCTTAGAGAGGACTACCTAGCCATAGCCCTGCTCATGGCCGCTGAGCTAGTCTGGATAACACTTAGGACTGTTAAACCGATAATGGGTGGGACTATGAGCATGGTACTACCATCACCAGACTTCAAGAGTATTGCATCAATACTATGTGGTGGTAGAGAGCCACCAACATGGCTTACTACAGCTGTTAAGGACTCGTTCATCTGGCTTCTCGTAGGCCTCTACATCCTATTCACTGAGAAGCTCTTAAACAGCCCATTTGGTAGAAAGCTTAGAGCTGTAAGAGATGATGAGGTTGCTGCAGAAGCTTTAGGGAAGGATGTAGCTTTATCAAGACTTGAGGCGATGGTTATAGGCTCTATGCTAGCTGGGATAGCTGGTGCAGTCTACGCTCTAGTACACCTTGCAAGCGTTAACCCAGACAACTACCTCCCAGACCTAACGTTCATGATACTAGCAATGGTGCTTGTAGGTGGTGTGGGTAATAACTGGGGTGCACTCGTAGGTGGAGCACTACTAGCACTAGTAGATAGGCTTGGCTACATGGCTGGAGGCTACATCTCAAGCGAGCTCCACATGCTGTGGGGAGGCTACATAGACTACATGATCTACGGCCTAGTCATACTAGTAGTCATAGCTCTAAGACCACAAGGCCTCATACCCGAAAGGATCGTGAAGACACCTGCATGGATTGTGTATAGGCTTTCAGGTCTACCTACCCCAAAGACTCTAACCCTTTACGAGAGGGTTAGGGGGAGGATTGGGAGGCTATGGCGAAGAAGATCCTAGTCCTAGAGGATGTACACAAGTATTTTGGCGGTATAAGAGCTGTTGACGGAGTATCTCTAAGTATACGTGAGAACAGTATTGTTGGCCTTATAGGCCCTAACGGTAGTGGTAAGACAACACTCTTCAACGTCATATCAGGATACTATAAGCCTGATAAGGGTAGGATAATCTTTGATGGAAGAGACATTACAGGGCTTAAACCACACCAGATCTATAGGCTTGGACTTGTAAGAACCTTCCAGAATCCACGAATGTGGGTTAGCCTAACAGTCTTTGAGAGCGTACTAGCCTCTGCTCGTGAGCAGCGTGGAGAAAGGCCCTGGAGAGCATTCATACACCGTTTATGGAGGAGGCAGGAGGAGGATTACGCTAGAGAGGCTATTCACTGGCTGAGAGTTACTGGTCTAGAGAAGGTTGCGGGAATGACCACAGATAGTATTAGTGGTGGCCAGATGAAGCTTACAGAGATAGCTAGAAGCCTTATGAGCCGTGCTAAAATGGTGTTAATGGATGAGCCTGCAGCTGGAGTACACCCAGTACTAGCTAGGAGGATCTTTGAGACTATTGAGAGGCTTCGTAGAGAGTATGGGTTAACATTCTTCATCATAGAGCATAGGCTAGAGATACTCTTCGACTACGTTGACTACGTCTACGTTATGCATCGAGGCAAGATAATCTCTGAGGGTAAACCCGAGGAGGTTGCAGAAGACCCTAAGGTTGTAGAAGCCTATCTAGGTGGATAGCCATGCCTCAAGGACTAGACCTCCGTGTTGAAGAAGTATACGCTGGCTATGGTAAGCTAGAAATACTACACGGTGTATCCGTGGAAGCTTACCCAGGAGAGCTCGTAGCTATTGTAGGCCCTAATGGTAGTGGTAAATCAACACTCCTTAAAACGATATTCGGGTTCACAACAATCTACCGTGGCAGGATAATTGTTGGCGGTAGAGACGTTACTAGAACACCTCCAAGCAGGAAGCCCATCATGGGGATAGCGTACGTACCTCAAGTAGGTAACGTATTCCCCAAGCTAACAGTTGAAGAGAATCTAAAGCTGTCAAGACTAGTGTTTAGAGCTAGAGCGAGAACTGGAGAGCTAGGCTCAGAGGCTAAGAGAAACCCAGACACAGTATTCGAGGAGAAGCTTAGAGAAGTCTACAAGATGTTCCCAGTACTCTATGAGAGGAGGAAGCAGAGAGCAGGAACACTAAGTGGTGGTGAGAGACAGATGCTAGCACTAGCACGAGTACTATTAATGGAGCCTAGAATAGTCATGCTCGACGAGCCTACAGCTGCACTAGCACCAAAGATAGCTGAAATGGTCTTCAAAACCATTAGGAGCATAGCTGAGTCCGGCATAACAGTAGTACTCGTAGAACAGAATGCTAGAAGGGCACTAGAGATAGCTGATAGAGGCTACATAATGGTTCAAGGGAGAGTAGCATACCATGGTGAAGCTAGAAGCATACTCTCACACCCAGAGCTAGGAAAACTCTACCTAGGACTAGCAGGGTGGAGAAGATAGGCGCCGCCCGACGGAACCCACCCCCCATCGGCCACCGTTACGCGGTGGCCTAAGAGGGTGGGCGGGGCCTCCACTAAGACTAGCAATACACAGTCACACAAGTCCTCATAAGAGTTTTCTCTCCTCTAAGCCCCCGAGAGCCTCAACTCTCTCCTAGATAGTAGCGTCTAGGCATAGCCTCCTCCTAACAGGTTTAAACTCTACAGCCTACTATACTCGTATACGGTGACCGTAGATGGCTGTTGTAAGCATTAGAGTTCCACGAAGCCTTAAGGAGAGGATGGAGAGGTTTAAGGATCGAGTCAACTGGGCTGAGGAGATTAGACGCTTCATAGAGGAGAGGGTTCGTGAGCTTGAGAGGGAGGAGGCTCTTAAGAGTGTTGAGAAGCTTCTAGAAGACCTACCAGTACAGCCTTACGGTAGCGTTACAGGTATTGTGAGGGAGGATCGTGATAGTCATTGATGCTTCAGCTCTAGTAGCATACCTCTTGAGGGAGGAGGGTTTTGAGCGTATAAGAGACCTCCTATACTCTTCAAGAACTCTAAGCCCTGACCTAGCTGCTAAAGAGGCTGCTAACGCGATCCTAGTAGCTCTTCGTAGGGGGAGGATTAGTCGGAGCCAAGCTAGTAGAGTGTTTAGTGCTTTAAAGCTAATCCTAGCAGGAGTTGTAGAGGTTTACCCAGAGCTAGAGCTCCTAGAGGAAGCCTACAGCATAGCCTTAGCAACATCACTCACAATCTACGATTCACTCTACATAGCTCTAGCGAGGAGGGTTGGAGGAAGGCTAGCTACGAGGGATAGGAGGCAGTATGAGGCTGCTAAAAGACTGGGAGTAGACGCTATCCTAGTATAGCCTCTACGCTACTAGTCCTAGGCTTCGAAGAGCATCAATAACGCGTACTCCAGGCTGAACCTGGTATATCCTAACCCCAGCCTGCTGAAGCCCTACAGCAGCTCCAGGCCCAAGCCAAGAAGCTAAAACAACTCTTACACCAGCCGATACAAGCCACTGAGCTACACCCATACCAGCACCCTGACCAGAAGCGAACGCGTTAGGATAACACTTAACGTCTACGATACGGCCACCAGCAATATCTACTAGCAGCATGTATGGTGCACGAGCAAACCTAGGAGAGACTATCGAGTCTAGTCCAAGACACTGCTCAACACCAATAGCAACCCTTAGCACACCAGGTTTGGGTGGCTCAACACTAGGCATTCTAGAGGCTACTGAAGCCCAGCGTGGACCTGGGCCACCGCCACCTCCACGACGACCCCAACCATACCCTCTACCATACCCATAGCCCATTACTCTCCACCAGAGAGTATACAGTGCGTGTAGGGTCTATAAACCCCAACCACTAGTGGGGGGCTAGTAGAGGTCATGGTCAGCAACGAGGCGCTTCAACATAGCCCCTAGGCTGGGAGGGGCTTCATGTATAGTGTTAGGGCAGCGCTCATCACCCTCCACACAACTAGTACTTGTAGCTTAATGCTTAATAGGCTTTAGATGATAGTGCTAAGCTACTAGGCTCATAGTCTTGTCTAGGCTTAAGGCTGAGAGGGAGGCTATACTCTACGACCCTAAGCTCTACAAGCTTATAGTGTCTCTAGCCTGGCCTATGGCTATAACCGTTGTAGCTGAGCTAGTCTACGAGTTCCTAGACATGTTCTGGCTTGGAGGTCTTGGTAGTGCAGCACTAGCAGCTCCCTCAAGCATCATACCCTTCATGGAGGCTATAAGCGTCGTCATGTACGCCTTCGCTATCGTCACAGCAACTCTCGTTGGACAGCTTACTGGTGCTGGTAGGCTTAGTGAAGCCTCTTGGAGGGTTAGCCAACTACTACTATTAACAGTCTCCTACGGTGTATTAGCAGCTATAGTAGCTGTAGCTAGCTTACCACTAGTACTTAGACTACTAAGAGTACCGAGTAACGTCTACCCACTAGCCCTCAGCTATGGAACCATCATAGCTCTTGGCAGACCCCTCGTAGGCGTGTTCCTAGTGTTCAACAATGCTTGTAGAGCTGTTGGGGACACTAAGCTGCCTATGAGGATAGAGGTTCTAGGAGTAGCTGTCAACACGGTACTAGACCCAGTACTCATCTATCCTCTAGGACTAGGAGTAGCTGGAGCAGCACTAGCAACACTAGCCTCATGGATTCTTGTAGCAGGCTACTCACTAGCAAAACTAGCAGCTAGAGTCCATGGGCTAGCTCTCAGACTATCACCACCAGATAGGAGTATCATAGCCTACACTCTCAGGATTGGAGGCCCAGCAGCATTAGAGGCACTAGCAACAGCAGCGTCGATGAACGCTATGGTGTGGATTGTATCCGGGCTGGGAACACCCGTACTAGCAGCCTACTCCATAGGCTTCATACTACTAGGCTTATGCGTAGCCTTTAGCCGACCACTAGCAGAGGCAGGAGGCATCATAGCATCTCAGTGTCTTGGGGCAGGGCTATGGGATAGAGCGTGGAGAGCACTATGGGCTGGAATACTGCTATCAGTACTAGCAACGTTAGCATTCACACTAGTAGTCCTAGCCTTTAGGACGAGCTTCATAAGCCTCTTCGCCCACGATCCTGAAACAGCTAGAGTAGCTGAGGACATGGTTCTCATCTTCGCTCCAAGCCTAGTACTATTCAGAGTCTACGATAGTGCTAGGACAGCTGGGAAGAGTGGAGGTAAAACCACCATACCAGCAGTACTGACAATGGCTAGGCTATGGGGTATGAGGATACCATTAAGCTACATACTAGCCTACATAGCTGGCTTAGGGGAGAAGGGGGTATGGCTTGGAATGGCTCTAAGCAACCACGTTACTGGGCTAATAGCGTTAGCATGGCTATCCTCTAGGAAGTGGATGAGGAGAGTCATCTAGCTGGGCACCCAAAGCCTATAACCACAGTGGTTAGATTCTGATGGGCAGTCCACACACCATAGTCATAGTAGCCCCACTGCTCACCATAAGCTGCAAACCCTAGTAGAGGGCAGCCAGCAGCCCTATAGGCTAGAGAGACTAGCTCCTCACGACCCTCACCACCAATAAACGCTGCAGAACCAGCACAGTGTACTAGGATTAAGCCTCCAAGACACCCACCTAGCCTCCTCTTAGCCTCCTCAACAAGCTTAGAGGCTAAGACTATAGACTCCCTCCTATCATGCTCTAAAAGCTCTACAACAACACCCTCACCAACCCTAGCAAAACACGTTACACCCTCCCTAGACGCTACAGCTGGATGCTTAACGTAAAGATAGCCTGTAACAGGGTCTCTAACACCTAGAGGGTTTAGGAGACCTATAGACAGCATCTCCCTAACAAGCCTATCAACACTAACACCAAGCCACTCAGAGTAGACTTCGACTGCAGGCCTACCATTAATCTCAACAATGGTTTCAAGCCTTGACCCAGAAGCCTTAGAGACTAAGCCACGACGACCAGTAGGCCTACATGCGTGACCACCAACAACGGCTATAGGGACTCTAGACTCCAGGGCAACAAACACTGTAGAGCTAGAGCCAACACCAGCACTAGACAACTGGTAGCCATAGGGTGGTTTAAGTAGGTAGTCGTCACCACTACTACCACCAGCAACTATTAGCTGTGGGCCAACAACACTCCTAACACCCTTAAGAGCCTCCTCCTCACCACCAGGAGCAGAGAATAGTATGCCCAAGCTAGGAGCTGCCTGAAGACCCTCAACAGCCATCCTAGCAGCCTCAACACCAGCCTTAAACCCTAAGCCACGTGAAAACCCTACACCTGCTCTAAAGTACCTTGAAGAGAATAAGCCTAGAACAAGACTCCCAGTTAGCGACTTATCTAACACGTACTCACCAGCAGTAGAAACACCAGCAAAAGGTAAGCCGGGAGCAACAGCCTCAAGAGCAACAGCAATTGCTTCAGGGCTTGGATAGGACCGGTAGGATGAGAAGACTAGTGCTAGGCAAGGCCTACCATCAAGACCCTTTAAAGCCTGGTTATAAGCCTCCTCAACAGCTCTACGAGGATCACGAGAGAAGCTATAGCCTACAGAGAATATGCTCAAGACTGGAACCCCACCAGGTATACGGTGGGATGATGAGAGGAATAAGTGTGTTATTCCACACCATAAAACGCTAAGGGGTTATAGTTAGGTCGGGTCTACGTAGGATAGCATAGAGGCTACCAGCACAAGCAGCTATAACCAGCATGAAGTAGGGTGCTAGAGAGCCTACAAGACTAGCCTCAGAGTAGACTCTAAACCTAAAGTCATACGATACAGTAAAGCTAGGGTTAATCCTAACAGTACAGAACGGGTAGTAGACCTGGATCACAACACTACGAATAAGCCCAGAGCCCTCAACAAGAAGCCCACTAGGATTATAGACGCCCTTAAACCTATCAACATACACGTCGACAGTGTACACTCTACCACAAACAGGTATACCAGCATGTAGGACTGTACTGGTAAGCGTTACAATCCTACCAGCATACCTTGGGTTATAGAGTAGACCCGAGTAATACAACCTGTTAAAGAACACTGTTAGGTCACTAGGCATTAACTGGAAGACCTCTGGGTAGACACCTCTAGACCCAGTAGCGAGGACAACATCACCACTAATACTCCTTGGAGTGTAGAAGCTAACACTATACCTTTCAACAACATGTAGGTGAGCACAGTGAAGCCATAGATTAGAGCCGTAGACAGCCATGTAGGAGTATACACCACCAACAAGCACTAGGAGTAGTAGCGATAGGTATAGGTAGCGTGCAAACCCCCTAACACCCGTGGGCTTGAAGCTAGCAAACTCACCACCATAGATGTAGCTAGGCCTATAAACAATGTTATAGTATTCGAAAAGCCTTCTAAACAGCTCCCTAGCTCTAAGCATAGCCATTCTAGCACGCGATACAAGTAGAGGTAGTAGAGCTATACCAGCAATAAAGCCACCAGCATGAGCGAAGACAGCTACAGAAGCACCAAGCCTAGCATAACCCCATATTATCTGGAAGGCGAACCATAGTAGGAGGAAGGCAGCAGCACTAAGAGTAAAGCAGAAGGGGAAGGGAAGCCAAAAACATGCTGTAAGCCTAGTACCAGGGTAGAGGACGAAGTAGGCTCCTAGAACAGCACTAATAGCACCACTAGCACCAATAGCAGGTATTGACAGTGCTGCAGGACCCTGAAGAATAGTGAAGAGCGTGTGGAAGATTGAAGCAAATAAGCCACCAACAATGTAGAGTACTAGGTAGCGTAGACTACCAATAGTCTTCTCAACAGCTCTACCAAATATGTATAGGAAGTACATGTTGAAGAATATGTGGAGTATACCAGCATGTAGGAACATGCTAGTAAAGAACCTATACCAGCTACCAGCAGGATCAGCGAGAGCTAAAGCAGGTATAAACCCAGCAACATTAACCCAGTAGGGGTCAATGTTTAGAAACATGTTACTAGCAGTAGTAAACAGGTATACGATAACGTTAACAGCTATAATGGCTAGAGTAACATAAGCATGCTTTGAAACCTCGTAGCCAGGCTCCTCATAGCCTAGAGGGACAGCGTCAAACCCAGCCAATACCAGAACCCTCTAAAACCATTAATGCTTGAGCGTAGGGAATTAAGCCTAACGATAACAGTAAGCTAGAAGTAGAGGAGTGAGGAGAAAATAGTAGAGTTTTGAGGAGAGAAAAACAGTCTAGGAGTCTACCTTGCTAGTGGTGCTGCAGCAGCTCTCTTCTCAAGCCAGCTAGTCCTCTTCATATACTTTATCCATGGATCCTCCTCCAGTAGGTCACTATAGACCTTGGGGAACCTTAGCCCAAAGATTATCTGGTATATCTGTATGAAGGCTGCAGCTACTAGACGGTAGCCAAACCCCTTAGTAGCTATAGAGTAGGCCATCCATATGAAGCCTAGTATATCGTGTACTAGTAGTGCTTGGAAGCCAGGGAATACCCCACCAGCCTTAATCACTAGAGGCCCTAGGAATACTGGAGCAGCTCCAAAGATGAAGGTAAGCCATAGTAGTAGGTGGTCGAAGAACTCGTGTACATTCAGCCCCTCCTTGCCGAAGACGAAGCCGTATAGCCTACTATCACCAACAACACCAGCTATTAGAGCTACAGTGTATGCTGCAGCAGCAATGTATAAGCCAGTGATAATGTGCCCGTGTAGCCCTAGACCATAGAACCACTGTGGCCAGCTAACGAATAAGTGCTCCCACCAAGGCCCTATGATTGGTAGTGCGTGTGGCCTTGGAACAATGTTGGATGCAACAGCTACAAGCTTGCTTACAGCACCTAGGACTGCTGTAACCATGCTACCAAGTATGCCAAGGTATGTTAGTAGGGATATTATCCATAGTGCTGGATCACGACTCTTAATCAGCAACTCTATCTGTAGGAATAGGTCTATGAGCCCTCTAATCCTACACCAAACGTACTTGTATAGACCCTCAACTACAGGCACGCAACCCCACCCCCAAGAGCTAGCTACTTGAAGATGAGGATGGGATTACTAGTGGTGGCTTCGGGTGCCCCCACGCGTAGTGGCACTTGAAGCAGTTACCCTTAGCATACTTCACCATAACCTCGTGGTAGCTGAAGCCAAGGAACTCTATCTTAACAGGGTAGGTTGCAAGCTTTATAGCATCCTCCTTCACGCCACCAGCTAGTGTATGGCATTTAAGGCAGATGCTAGTAGTGTTAGCTGACACCTCAAACTCGTGGTGGGTCTTAACGTTCACGTTGTGGCAGACACTACAGTCGTAGTACTTTACGTGCACTTGGTGTAGCCCTATCATAGCTGACTGCCTAAGAGTATTACCATGGCAGCCCTTACAGCCCTTACCAGTCATGAATAGTGTACCCTTACCGGGAAGCCAGCCCTCATGGCACATGAAGCAGTTGCTGAACTTCTCAGCAGCAAGCTCGTGGAATGGTATCTCACTAGGCTTATGACACTTGGTACACACTAGGACTGTAGGACTAGACCCATGAGCTGCTGAAGGCTCGTGGCAGTCGGTACAGGTTATCACGTGAGCCTGGTAAGTCCTCCACACGTGAACCTTGTGTGCTGGAGCCATAGGCATAGCGTGGCATAGCTGGCATGTAGAGTTCACCTTCCAGGTGAAGCCTAGATAGCTCTTAATCCTCTCACCAACAGTTACAGCAAAGGAGTAGCTCTCAGCACCAGGCTTCAAAAGCCTCCAGTTAACGAGAGGCTTGTCAGAGTGGCATACGAGACAGTCACTAGCAACGCTAGAGAGTAGGTATGGATGCCTTTTAGCAGGGTTATGGCATTTAAGGCAGACGTCTGCACGAGGCTTAAACGTGTGCCCACCCTTATACGCTAGCTTATGGCAGTCTGTACACCTTACTGGCCTCGATAACCCAAACTCTGCTAGCACAGCACCACTAGCCTCAATATGCTTCTTGTGGAAGTCTCCTGGAAGAGTATGACACATTAAACACTCTCCATGCTCCTCAACAGCCTTCTCAAGTGATGGCACGCGGTGCCATGGGATCCCTGGAAGAATCTCACTCTTAACACCAAATCCGTGACACTCAACACACCATAGTGGATGAGTTATCTTATGGTAGTCCAGCACTTCCGTTACATGGCACGCTGTCGTACATAGTTTAAAGTTGTGGAAGTAGCCTGGTATAACGAGATTCCAGTAGACTATCAATAGTATCACGAAGGCTACTATGTAGCCAACAAACCTTGCAGCAGTCTTAGCAGCAGACGCCAAGGCTTAGCGCACCCCACAAGAGGTCTAGAATCTCTCCTTCCTCTTACTAGCATGCATGGCGGAGAGTTTTTGGTTTTATCCCTATAACCTTGAAGGAGTGAGACAAATAGTGTAGAAACAATTAAATACAACAATGCTACTAGCATGCTAGGCTCTAGCCACTCCTACGCCTAGAGGGTAGAGGTAGTAGGGCTAGAGGGCTAGCAGCTAGGAGAACCCATAGAGCATAGACGGTAGCCCAGCCATAGGGAAGCCTCCACACCACAAGCCTAGCATGAACACAAGGCCTACTAGTAGTGTTTAGAGCATAGGCTATAGCCGCTACACAAAGCCTGAAAGGTAGCTGGCCACCAGGAAGAGTAACATTACTCGATAAGAGCTGGCAGTAGAGGCCATTAAGAGCATAGTATACTAGGAACCTTAGAGAATCCCTACCAAGAGCCTTAAGGCCTACAAGAACATAGTAGACTGCATCCCAAGCCTCACTAGTATTAGCCCACCTAGCATCAAACACTATAGCGTCTAGCCCAACACGCTGCCACCCAGCATTCCACAAGAGTAGGCGATCAGCAGGAGGATTACAGACCATAAGCACACCAGTATCCATCAAAACCCTGAAACCCCAGCTAGAAACCATAACTAGTCGAGGAAGATCAGCCGTACCAGGAAGAGTAATACTACGAATCTCGCTAAGACTAAGATTAACTAGGAGGCCACGCTCCTTAGCAAGATGCCTCAAGTAGAGGAAACCGCCTAGAACCTCCTCGAAAACCTTCACCCTACTACCAGGGCTG
>CAZTPV010000013.1:0-2589 GCA_964615085.1 uncultured Desulfurococcales archaeon | reverse complement strand
AGTATCTTATTAAGCCTGTAAGCTGCTTCAACAATACCATAGACTCTCATAACACTATTAGGATCGCCAGAACCCCAAACACTGAATACTACTTTGCTAACACCCTTAGATGCTAACACCTTAGCTATACTCACTAGATCGTTCTCTAGAGAGCCAGTTAAGTGTAGTTTACCTTGTATAGGTGTTACCGTTGTACTAGCAGCTGGGGGTTTACGGAGGGCTAAAAGAGCTACTACAACACCAATGGCTACAATGGCGATAACGATACTTACCATTAGGGTTGTACGGGATACCATTAAAGGACACCTCCTAGCTTAAGGAGAGCAAAACTCTATACTAGAGGAGGGAAAGGAGCCTGCAGAGCGCGCGTGTAGGTACTGTAAGGTTGCGCCTATTTAATGCTAGCGCTAGCTAGCTTAGCGCCCCTGAGGATTAAGCTAGCTTCTTTTCAACTCCTTTAGCTCAGTTAAAGCTTTCTCAACTAGTTTTACTGCATGGTTAAGCCTTATGCGAGGATAGAGTAGAGAGGCTAGCGATAGTAACGGGTTAAGCTTTAATGGTGCTCCAGCAGCTCTAGGGTGACCGCCACCGCCAAGCCTCTTAGCGATTTCCTGTACATTCACCCTAGTTGATCTTAGACTTAGACCACGTCCACGCTTATGGACAACCACAACTACATCGACAGCCATTCTTGACGATAGTATTGATGCTATTATACCTGCTGCTGGAGGTCCCGGAGGTTTTAATGTAAATGCCACTTTATACCCGTTAATGTTCTTTACGATTGTATTCTTCAAACTGTATGAGACGCCTTTAAACTCTCTTACGAGATACTCGTTTAGAGCCTCGTTTAGCTCATCCCACCATAGAAGACCTTCAAGGAACTTGTTGACGAGGTGTCTTCGCCACTTATCTCCTCTACGCCCTCTATACCTTAACGCTACCCTGTAAAGCTTAGGAGCAAGTGGATCATCCCATGTCCATAAATCTGCAGCACATACAGCTCTTATGAGCTTTTGGGCGAACTCTTCAAAGCTGTTAGACTTGGTGTTTAGCTCTCTAGGAGCATACCTAGCTACCACGCCAGTAGCACATGTACTACGATCAACATATAACTTCACGCCATGTGCTTGAAGCGTTGCGATCCAGTCATCATGCCATACGTGGTGATCATACCACTCTATAATACGTCCTCTCCCAATCCTAGCTATAGTGTTAACGATGTTCTGAAACGTATCAGTGTTTAAGCCTAGGTCTATGATGACTAGCCTCTGAGTAGCCTTCAGGTATTGTGGTAGAACCTTGTGCAGCTTGTAGGGTTCAGTGAATTGGATAACGTAGTCAGCATCACGTAGCTTTAACACGCTTCTAGCGTATAACAAGTAGACTGCAGCACCAGCAACACCATCAAGATCCCCATGAGATATAATGGCTAGTTTCCATTTTAATGCCATAAAGCATGTACACCAGATCCTAGTTTAGATGTTATTCCACAACTATGTCTAGCTTTTAGACTCGCTGGAAGACTCCCCCTTAGCCTTCTCCTCGCTAGGTTTAGCTGTACTAGCTTCACTCTTAGACTCTTGTAGCTCTTTTTCAAGCTTCTTAAGCTCTTCTTCAAGCTCCTTCTCTATCTCCTCAATAGGCTTGGGTGGTGGGGTCGTAGCAAGCGTATAGCCTATCCACGCGAGTAATCCAAATACGCCAGCAACAGCTATGAAGCCAGTAGCTCTCAACGTCCATAATGCTATTGCTTGACCTGCAAAGAAGACTAGGTATGCGTAGACAACTATAACTATTACTGATACCGCTATGAGTAACGCTCCTAAAGCTCTATCACTAACCATTGCTCCATACCTCCAGGCTAGCCTCTAGCTTTACGGCGAGTATAAAAGGTCTATCCACTAGAAGAATTCTAGCTACGAGAGGATAGAAGTAATATACCTCTATAAAACCTCCAAGCCTCTTAGCAGGATAGTTAAACGGGTGATCATGGTATTGAGGCTAACCAGTACCTGTATAGCGTGTCAGGTATGGGTTAGGCTACACGATCTAACAAAGATCATTGATAGTGATGACGAGAGGGTAGTCATGCTTACACAACTTCTCCTAGAAGAGTCTAAAGCGGTACGTAATGGTGTTAATAACCCAGCAGTTCTAGGAACTCTACTCTTTAGATTAGTCAAGAGGATTACTGGTGTAGACGACCCCTATAGGGACGAGAAGATAAGAGCTAATACCATGGCATTAAAGGTCTACGAGAAGCTTAATAGCGAGGAGATACCTCTAGATCTAGCGTTAAAGATATCAGCCTATGCTAATAGCCTTGACCTTGGTGTTGCAGGGTATAGGCCTCCTAGACCAGAGGAAGTAGTAGACATGGCTAGGAAGATCAGCATCATTAATGCTGGTAAGGCTTTGAAGGTTCTTGAGAGTGCTAACAAGATACTATTCCTACTAGATAATGCTGGGGAATCAGTTTTCGATAGACTACTAGCTGATACGCTAACAGCTCTAGGCAAGAAGGTTATAGGTGTTGTAAAGAGTAAACCTTTTCAGAACGATGAGACCATAACTGATGTAGAGTAC
>CAZTPV010000012.1:0-2908 GCA_964615085.1 uncultured Desulfurococcales archaeon | reverse complement strand
TCTTTCGCTAACTTCTCTACCTTTGGCAGGATCTCGTTAACCTTCCTATTAACCTCCTCTAGCTTACGTAGAAGATCTAGTCTAATCCTCTCAAGTGTAGCGATTCGAGACTCGATGGTCTTCTTAGCATCTTCTACACCTACCTCTAAGCTTAGCCTACCACCAATAGACATTAGAACGGTTGATACATCCTCTATCCTAGCCTTAATAAAGTTGCCAGCACCTATGGGGACTAGTACTACCTTTCCCTTCCCCTCTCTAACAAGATAGTCTAGAATCTCTGAAGCAGCAAACAAGTCATCTATGACGGTGTTGATAGCGTCTATCTGCTCTCTAAGCTGGTCAGCTTGAGCTATTAAGCTTCTAAGCTCATCTTGTAGCTGTTTAAGCTTCTCTGAGCTATCCACTAGACTTTTGTTGACGCTCAAGCCTATGCACCAAGGAGGTTATATTCGAGGTCACTAAATATAAATGTTTACCTTAAACGTCTTAGGAGATAAAGTATAAGTTACTGACATTCATACTCTAAAAGGGTTCCTCTGAGAGCTATGGAATGCATGGAGTGGCGTAAGGCTCGGTGGCGGCAGGCTCGCTCATAAGAATAGGCTATCGCTTACCTCGTTGGTCCCTGCTCCTCATCGCCAATCTAAATAGTGTTCTCAGCTCCTCTATGAATGTTCTCCAGTTTAACTTTAAATGCCATAAAGCTAGTAGACTAGCTAAAATACCTATAACAGTATGTAGATATGCAAGTACGTAGGCTAATATGGTATTGCTCCCACCCTCTAAGTCTATGATGTAGCAGCATAAACCAGTAGCTATAAGCAGTAGCGTAGCTATTAAGAGCAGTATTGTCACACTAGCTCTCTCGTATACTTCCTCAACACTTTTAGTGTTTGACACTTAAGTGCACCATACGTCTTCAGGTTTCACACTTTAATTGATCTCTCTAATATCTAGATATCAGCTTGTGTACCTTAAAACAGTCACTTAAGAGTAAAACCAGATTTATAGGAGGCTTCATACGTCGTATCCACTTGGGGGTTCAAGGAGCTGTTGGGTGGTGATTATGGGGAAGCCCGGGATCATTGATCTCTTCAGCAAGATTGGGAAAGCAAAAGTCGGTGACTCCATAGAGGTTGAGCTAGAACTTGACAGGGTAAGTATTGACAGTGTAAAGAGTGTTTTAAACGTCCATGGGTTTAAGATTGAGAAGATTAATGTTGATACAGAACATAACATGGTTAAGATTAAAGCTAGGAAGGATCGTGACCCCTTCTATGAGAAGTTAGAGCGTTAGAAATTTGTCCCATATTCCTCTCAGGCTTAACTACCTGGTTAGAGTATTATGTGTAGTCTAAGGCTCAAGAGGTCACTATTCTACTCAAGAGTTGAAGCTGGTTTCGACCTAGTAGTTATTGGTGGAGGGCCTGCAGGGATAGGAGCAGCTTTACAAGCTTCAAGACTAGGGCTTAAAACAATCCTTGTAGCTGATAGGCTTGGAGGCCTTCTAACAGAAGCATGGCTTATCGACAACTATCTTGGTTTTAGCCGTATAGAGGCCTCTAGACTCCTTAACAAGTTCATAGAGCATTTAGCGGGTATGAATGTCCCAGTACTGCTAGATTATGCTGAGGGTTTTAGTGGATCTAACTGCTCCTTTACAGTTAGGACTCGTAGAGGTTCAAAGCTAGCTGCAAAAGCTATCATAGTAGCTATTGGGCTTAAGAGGCGTAAACTAGGGGTTCCAGGTGAAGAAGAATATGTTGGTAAGGGTGTAAGCTACTGTGCTGTCTGTGATGCCCCTCTATACCGTGGGGCTAAGGCAGTAGCTGTTATTGGGGGTGGTGATTCAGCCATACAGTCTGCTCTACTACTATCAAGCTATGCCAATAGAGTATACATAGTCCATAGGAGAGAGGAGTATCGTGCACTAAAGAGCCTAGTTGAGGCCATGAGGTCTAAGAACAACATTGTTGAACTGAAACCATGTAGAGTTAAAAGGATAATTGGTAATGGATCAAGAGTTAAGGCGCTAGAGCTAGTATGTCGCGAGGGTGAGACTCGAATAGTTGAAGTTGATGGCGTCTTCATAGAGGTTGGCTTTGAGCCAAACCGCGACTGGGCTATACGTAATAAGCTCAAAACCGATGAGGATGGATACATAGTAGTTGATGAGTGGATGAATACAAATATCCCTGGCGTCTTTGCTGCTGGAGATTGTACGTCTCTTTGGAAAGGGTATCGGCAAATCCAATTAGCTGTAGCAATGGGGTTTGTAGCAGCATACTCAGCCTACCAGCATATTCAAAGGTGTTTCAGTCTTGGTTGCAGTAAGAGTTAATGGTAGGATTCCTCAGGGAGAGTATAGTGTTGAGCCTCTACCTAGCCTCTTCTACGCTATAGCGTACACCATCTCCCTCTCTACGGTTGGTGGTGAGCTGCATCAAGCTCCTAGGTCTAAGCTTTACCATAACCTAGTAAGCATACTACGTAGGCTTGGTGTTAGAGTACACTATGCGTCATCAACCATAGTGTCTGTGCTGAAGGAGAGGAGGCATGCTGGTAAGAGGAGAATTGTTGTTGATGTAGGAGGTAATCCCATTCTCTTCTCCTTTGTATCCTCATCAGCAGCCTTCCTGGCAAATCCACCACTCCTAGTCTACATAAGGTTTAGAGATCCTAGGCTAAGGGAAGCGAAGTTGTATCGATGCATAATGGAGGCATTGTTAAAGGTGGGTGTAAGGGCTTGGCCAGCTGGCGATACTGGATTAGCTATTGAAGCTAAATCACCAACGCATTCAACGGCTTACATTATGCTCCCACCATACTGTCCGAGTCTAGCTGTAGTAGCATTAGCTGTAGGGCTCTCTCTAGGTTTTAGTGAAGTATACTTCAATGTTCCAGG
>CAZTPV010000011.1:0-5660 GCA_964615085.1 uncultured Desulfurococcales archaeon | reverse complement strand
TTTGTTGAGAGCTCATAGAGCCTACACCACCAGTTCTCCTTCCTCTTGCCAGAGCTAGCATAGAGACCGGTAGCTTATAAGCATTTACTTATTAGTTGTAGATTAGAGGTTACCTTGAACTCAATGCTATCCTCTCTATCTCCTCCTTCTTCCTAATGGCATAGCTTTTTGGATCGTTATTTGCCGCTGCAATTATCTCTTCAGCTAGGCACTCCTCTATGGGCTTTGGGTTATTGAAGGCACACATTCTTGCACCTTCAGTTAAATGTTTTAGCGCTACATCAACTCTTCTTAATGGAGATACGTCAACAGCAACGAAGTATGTAATACCACCATACATTATCCTCGTGACATCCTCTCTTGGAGCTGCATTCTCTATGGCTCTGACAAGCACTTGTAAGGGATTCATTCCTGTCTTCAAATGTATTATCTCAAACGCAGTTTTAACTATATTGTATGCTAAATGCTTCTTACCCATGTTACGTCCAGGCCTCATAAGCTTGTTTATGAGTCTCTCAACTATTGGAACCTCTCCCTTACCGAATCTCCTATGCTCGTGACGCCCTCCGGTATGAGGAAGGTATACTGGTTTAAGACTAATGTATCTTTTTAAGCTTGGATCTCTAACTTCAACACCCTCGTAACTCCATTTACCAAACAACTTAACATCTATAGAGCCGATATTCTGCTCGTTAACATTGCTTGCACTCATAGGAACCCCCTTCTTACACTTTAGGCGAACCCTTCATATGTTTAGCTGACTAATGAGTGAAGATAGTATGGTGGCATAAAGTATATGATGGGCTACTAAGCTTTAAAGAGTGAAGTGAGGATGAGGACTACTATGCCACCTCCAAAGGATATGGACGTACTACTTAAAGTTGAGCATGTAGATGCAATGATATCGCCACAACAACCTAACATACCTGTCATAGTATTGACTCTTGAGGATGGACGTAACTTCACATTATACTATGTTCCCTACGAGATTGTTCTAGCCATAAATAAGATTAATAGTGCTGAGGAAGGTCAGCCCATTATAAGCCCCAATCAACGTGAAAGCATATTTGAGGTCTTCCTAGACTTTAGGGACGTGTTAGAGCCTTTATCAAAACAATTACTCAGGGTAGTAATTAATGAGATAGATTATAACACTATGCTCTACACAGCTACTGTTGAGTTTGATCTAGGAGGCATAATCATGAGGAGAAAGATGATTCCAAGCCACGCAATATACTTAGCGTTATTGCTAAGAAAGCCCATATACGTCTCAAAAAGACTTGTTGATGAACAAGAAAGATTTCAAAGAAGTGAAGAAGATGAGGAGGAAGAGGAGGATATTAAACCATAAACTTGAGAATAATAATGAAAATAATTGTGATACGAGATAGTTGAAACTCACCTCTGAGGCTTTTGCTTCTTACCCTCTAGTATAGCTTTAAGCGATACGCCATTAACCGTTACAACCTTATACCTTACACCAGGTATGTCGCCCATCGATCTTCCTCTAGGCCCACCAATACCCTCAATTAATACCTCATCATGCTCATCTACTACAAGTAGGCCGCCATCGCCGGGAACGAATGCTGTTACTACACGTCCATTCTTTACTAATTGTACTCTTACACATTTTCTGACAGCTGAGTTAGGCTGACGTGCCTCGACTCCAACCTTTTCTAAAACTATTCCTCTCGCCATTGGAGCACCTTCAAGAGGATCATACTTTTTCTTTAATCCTAACATTCTTATTTTGAACTCTCTCTGACTCCATCTAAACTTTAGCCTCTTCCTTCTGAGCTTTCTTGCTGCGAAGAGACCATTAGGTGATTTTTTACCCGTCATTTCCTTACTCCCTCTTAACTAGGCCTATGCTTGTAAGAGGGATTAATTACCTTATTCTCACGTCATCTATGTCAAAATACCTCTTGAGTATAAGTCTTGCTATGGCTACTCTACGTCCACCCTTTCCGATAGCTCTACCTTTATCGTTAGGATCTACTGTGACATATACAACCTTTCTGCCATTTCGTCTTGCGACTCTAACCTTAAGTACACGAGCTGGTGCAAAAATATTCTTAACGAGGTCCTCTAGTTTTTCAGCGTATTCCACGACTTCGATTTCCATGTTTAGTAGCTCTCTTAGCTTATTTATATTGGATCCTCTTCTACCAATGGCTTTACCTGCATCACCGGGTTGCACTATGAATATTAGCCTATTGTTATCTTTATCTATAATACAGTCTCTAGCTATAGCCCCTGTAAGGTCTTGAAGTAATGAAATGTATCTCATTTCTTCAAGTGTCAATTTTATTTCAGGCATATTATGTCTTCACCCCACTATTGCTACGCTTACATGCTTCCTCTATTAACTCAACTATACGTGAAGATCCGGGATCAATTATTGCTAGACTGGCTACTGTAAAAGGCTTACCACATAACGCGCCTAGTTCAACACTAGTTCCTGGGTAAACGTATACAGGTACATTACCTAATTTAGCATAGTACATGATATCATTCCTAATTTCTGGTGGAGCGTTAGACGCCACAATTACAGCCTTTGCCTTCCCCAGTTTAAGCAACTTTATAGTTTTACGCGACCCCAACACTACGCGTCCTGTTTTAATTGCTGTAACAAGCTCTTTTTCTACATCACCTAAAGTTTTACTCATACTCCTTCACCTCCTCTACTTTTTATTAATGTTTGTGGGCCTCATGCATAGCTCAACCATTCCAGTACCCATATCTATGATTCCACCAGTGACTACTGATTCTGTTACACCTATTAGTGGATCCTCTTCTCCTCTGGCTGCAGCTTCAAAAAGGTTCTGTGTCGTCATTTCAAAAGCTGCTCTTGCAATAGGACTGATTTTCTCACCACTAACACCATGTCTCCCAATCTGCCTCACTCTACCAGTTTGCGTCATGATGTCGGCTACAAGTATCAAGTGTCTTATATCAACGTCTAGACCTTGTTCGTCAAGAACGTTCTTCATCTCTGCTATTAAAGCTGCTCTAGCGGCTTCTATACCTAGAACCTCTTCTATTTCATGTATGTTGTTTGTTCTAACTCTTCTCGCGTCAACACCTGGAACCTCAAGAACCTCCTTTAGATTACTGCCTTCAGTAACTAGGTAATACTCTCTAACTCCATTCTTCTCTATGCTTTGTATTATTACCCTTCTAATCTTCTTAATTCCTTTTATCTTAGCATTAAGAACTTTTTCTCTCTTCTTCTGTAGATCCATGAAACTCATAGACTCTGAAACTTCAAGTTGAATTCTTATTGTTAAGGGATCCTCCTGGATCACTTGGCCTAGCTTAAGCCTCTCTAAAGCCTTAACAACCATATCGGTTGTTACGCCCTTATCTTCGAGCATTACTGGGTCAAGTTTAACAATTATACTAAATGATGCCAGGTCTATACTAACCTCAGATGCTACGTTTACTACTCTAGTGTACTCTATACGTCTAGCTACCTCTCTTGCCTTATTCTCATCATACTTATGCTCCTCATCAAGATATATATGCATGATGGGTGTTGAAGGCTCTCTTCTAGCATCAACAAGCTCAATAAACCTCGGGAGACCAAGAGTTACGTTAAACTCTCTTATTCCAGCATAGTGGAATGTTCTTAGAGTCATCTGTGTTCCAGGTTCACCTATTGATTGTGCAGCAACAGTACCTACAGGTTCTCCCGGCTCAACAAGATTATTCTCATACTCCTCAATAACATATTTAATTATTTTACGTGCTTCATCAATAGTTAGACCGTGGTCTGTAGTAGTCTTTCTAAGTTTCTCGACGAGTTCTTCATAAATTCTTTTAGGTAGTATGCTTCTAGCCTCCTCTAAATCTTCTTTGATGTAGTTTATTAGCTCATTCCAATCATATATTAACTTTAAACCCTCCATCCGATCACCCTTTCAATCTCTCTATCAATGTTAACAGCTTTACCATGAGCGCTTCTCAACGGATCTATACCATCCTCACCATATACGAACTGAACTATAGTACCATCTGGAAGTCTTGTAGTCCCGTCATACTCTACTCTTAGGTCTTGCAACGCATTAATAAGTCTACGCTGCATATAACCGCTCTGTGATGTTCTAACAGCAGTGTCAACTAGACCCTCACGACCACCTGCAGCGTGGAAGAAGACCTCTATTGGTGATAGCCCCTCATAGAAGCTTGAGTAGACGAAGCCTCTAGGAGCAGCTCCAAGATCTCCTGGCCTGAAGTGTGGTAGGAATCTATCACGATACCCTCTATAGATTCTCTCACCACGCACAGACTGCTGGCCTAATAGGGCAGCCATCTGAGTTATATTTAGTTCGTTTCCTCTCGCACCAGTACGAGCCATTATGAACACATTATTGAACGGGTCTAAGTACTCAACAACGATATCTTCAACTTTCTTTCTAGCCTCTGATAATGCGTCAAGGATTCTTAACTCTAATGTCTCTTCCAAGGTTCTACCTGGTATTGGCACAAGTTTACCTTCCTGATACTCTTTAATTAGTTCGTAAACTCTTGCCTCAGCCTCTTTGAGTATTTTTGCGATTTCATGCTTAGCCTCTTCTGGGAGAGCAACATCATCTATAGTCATGGTGAAGCCCCTCTTCTCAGCGTACCTTAAGAACATCTTAAACATTGTATCATATATTTTCCTAGCAAAGTCTGTACCATACTCCTTTATTAGCCAATGCATCATGTTCTCTGGCTGTTCCGCACCTATAGCCTTCTTATCTAAAACTCCAGTTAGTAATTCACCCTTCTTTATTGTGATGAATGAGTCGTGCCAACACCATTCATCAGAGCAGGCGAAGGGACCTGCACATACACGTGCCTTACCCTTGAAGTTGAAGTCTTTGGGAAGGAAGAGGCTTATTAGCTGCTTACCAGTCCATCTCTTTACTGGCGAGATTATAGCTGGCTCTGGCAACTCACCTTCATACTCAGTAACTGATAGTAGGTCTACCACGTCCTCTAAGGTCAGTAACGTAGCTTTACTTGTTAATAGGTATGCGCCACTAATGTAGTCTTGTAGACCACCTATTATCGGGCCTCCATACCTTGGAGATAGTATATGGTATTGAACAAGCATTAGCTCTCGTGCTTCTGCTTGAGCTTCCTCTGTCCTCGGAACGTGAAGATTCATTTCATCTCCATCGAAGTCCGCGTTATAAGGTGGGCATACTAGTAGGTTAAGTCTGAAAGTCTTACCTGGTAGAACCCTAACAATATGAGCCATTATTGACATTCTGTGGAGTGAGGGCTGTCTATTAAATAGCACTATATCTCCATCTTTAAGATGTCTTTCAACATACCATCCTGGTCTTAAGAGTTCAGCTTGTTTCTTCCTATCAGCGTACCTGAGATCAATCTTTCTACCATTCTCATCAATAACGTAGTTAGCATCTGGCCACTTATCTGGACCGTTTAGTACATACTTCCTTAACTCCTCAATATTCCACTCTCTAACAGGAACACGTACGGTTAATACTTTAGCTATTTCAACTGGTACTCCAACCTCATTTATACTGAGGTTGGGGTCCGGCGATATTACTGTACGCGCTGAGTAATCAACACGCTGACCGCTAAGGTTGCCGCTAAACCTACCCTCCTGACCGTTAAGCCTTGGAGCGAACCCTTTATGTGGA
>CAZTPV010000010.1:0-4736 GCA_964615085.1 uncultured Desulfurococcales archaeon | reverse complement strand
TTACGTCTCTGGGGATGGGTTCGGTCTAGGGAGTCAGTAGGCTGAGGACTCAATGGTGTAGGCTTATACGGGGTTCAAATTCCACCCCCGCACCATAAAACCTATAGGATCATTCATCACTCTAATCTTATCAGACTCTACGATCCCCACGGTGCTAAGGGATGAACCTTACAGACTGGTGGAGTAGAGTTAGGACCGCAATTGCCAACTGCTCCTCATGTAATGACCTAGTATCGTCTAAACCATTTATTGAGTATAAGGTCTATGAAAACTATGCTCCTAGCGAGCTAAGGGTTCTTATTGTAAGTGAGAGTCCACCACCAGGGAATACTCAATCGTTTCTATACAATACTTCCAGTTTTGATAGATTGAGGAGGCTTCTCTCAAGAATTTTTGGAGTTCCGGAGAACAAGGTACTAGATTGGCTTAAGTCACGTAACTGCTTTTGGAGTATGGCTATAAAATGTAGACCTAAAGACAAGAGGTATGTTAGGAGGATGTGGCTAAATTGCCTACCAATATTACGCTTAGAGATTAGCGCTAGACCTCAAGTAGTTATTGCTCTTGGTAGAATTGCTCAGAGGGCGGTAAAGACCGCGCTTGCTAATAGCGACTATGAGGGTATAACTATCCATGAAAATTATCATCCATTATACGTTCAACGATTTATGAGAGATTATCTAGACGACTATGCATCATGGCTTAGAGGAGTTATTGGGAATTAAGGCCATATCTTTATCGGTGGTGTATACCTGCTTGAGAGAAGCCTTGAATAAAAGCTCTTATCCTTAGACGACACTATATGGATCTCAAACGCTGTAGGAGCTGTAGTAAACTCCTCTTTATCTATTCTTACAGCTTTTAGTAGCTTCTCTAAAACCTCCTCGAGGAACCTTTCAAGCTCCTCACGATAAACCATTGAAGAGTCATCAATAACTATTATTAAGTCAACATCTCTACCTATAACAGCTCCAGCTTCACCTCCACTTATATCAACATAATAGGCCTCCTTAATCTTACCTGGAAACATTTTTGAAAGGCATTCAACAGCCCTCTTAGCTAATTTCATCTTAAACATAGACCAGTAGGTTATGAATACATCCCATTCACTACTCGCATTAAGATTCAATACATCACTTTTTAGGGTCGAGAAACCTTCTATACACTCCCTTATCTCCTCTGGAAAGGGTACACTCTTTAACTGCACACTGCCTCCACTCTTTCGATGCAATAAAGCACCACCATACCTAGTGCTCTACTCTAATTATCCCCCTAGTTTGCCACAGTTTATTTTATTTTAGGTTCCACGATTATAACACACAACTATATATGATAGAACTACCTTTACTAGCCACTTAGCCCTACACATTGTTTGGGGGAGCAATGGTTATACTTGCCTTAACATACCGGAAGCTTGTTGATAGGGATTTTAAGGTGTTAAGGGTAATAGAGCGTTTCATGCCAAGATACGAGTACGTGCCATTAGAGGTTATCGAGAAATCCCTACCCTCAATACCATCAACTCACATAGATTCCTCGTTACGTAAACTTAATCAGCTTAAGCTTGTAAGAAGACGTGTAGGAGACTATATAGGGTATAGGCTAACGTTCATGGGCTTAGATGTACTAGCTCTTAAAAGCCTTGTTGATAGAGGTATACTAGCAGCATTAGGAGATAAGCTAGGTGTTGGTAAGGAGAGTGACGTGTACTCAGCCCTAACACCATCAGATGAAAGAGTTATAGTTAAGTTTCATAGGCTTGGAAGAACAAGTTTTCAGCACGTACTCAAGCATCGCCATTTCGTCGTTGATAAGCCCCGATATTCATGGCTCTACTATGCTAAGTTGGCCGGTGAGAGAGAGTATAAAGCTCTTGCAGAACTCTATAGAGCTAAGGCTTATGTACCAAAGCCACTAGCTTACAGTCGCCATGCAGTTGTAATAGAGTATATAGAGGGAGTGGAGCTCTATGAGTACACTAACCCCTTGGATCCAGAATCAATGCTTCAGAAAATACTAGACACTATAAGAATAGCATATACGGTCGTAGGTATAGTTCACGGAGATTTAAGTGAGTACAATATAATGGTTACAGTAAAGAACGAAGAGGAAATACCATTGATCATTGACTGGCCCCAATACGTTGAAAAAGAGCATCCTCTAGCGCAACAGCTATTGAAGAGAGACATTTCCTATGTTTTGAGATTCTTCAAGAAAAAGTACGGTGTCTACGTTGGTGAAGATAAGGCTTTAAAATATGTGAAGGGTGAAAGCGAGACACTATAGAGCATTATAGTACGTGGCATTCTACTTTCTCGGTCTAAGGATAATTCTAATCTCCTTCACCGTAGCCTTAACTACCTTTCTCACTCCACGAGTGCCAGGCTTGTATTCTGCCTTCACTAGCCCTATCTCCTCAAGTCTTTTAACCTGAGTTGAAGCATTAGCTTTACTCTGACCAATAACTTCTGCTATTTCACCTATATCTGCTTCCCTAGCCAGTAACTCTTCAAGTATCTTTATACGGGTTGGACTTGCTAATGAACTACAGACACGATATATGTAGTCTTCACCAACAACTATTAATACTCCATTTTTCTCGTATATTCCTGGTTTTATCTCTTCTAAACTCTCTTCTTTCTCTAACATGATTGCTCACCAGTTCACCGATTCATAGAATTTACCCATAAACTCTCTTATAACCTTATATCTAATAGCTAATCTACAAAACCAATAAGCTAATACGAATACTGTAGAACGTTTAAGACATTAAAGTACTGGTTGCTAACATTTAATTAGAGTGTTTGATAAGCCTACTTCTACATTTTTGGTGTACAGTGTGGATGAGGTATTCGAGCTACGTAAATGCCTTATGACTCACCTAGCCAACTTAAACTTATCAAGCAACGTTATTGAGAAAGTAAGAAGAGATGGTTGGAGAACCCTTGAATGGCAGTTCTTAAAAGATAAGCTCGCTAGAGTCGTAGCTCAATGCCTTAAGAACATATATGACTGCAATGTATGGTATGCTGATCTTCATGGCGGAGAATATGATGTTGGCTATGGAGATAAGGACATTGATATAATTGTTGACGCTTGTAAGAATGTTAGTGCAGAATATCTTGAAAACATACTTGAGAAGATCTTAAGCGATATACTTAAAGCCATGCTGTATAGTGATCCCTATGAAACCCTAGGTGTCCCCAATATCATTGAGGTACATGACGCTCAACAACCCATCTACCAAAAAATTCTTAAAGGATTGTATTATCGTGCTAAGAAGTTGGCTTAAGACACTACTCATGATACTAATTACGTCATTTTCTTCGCAATAATTATGGATGCAATAACACCTAGAATTATTGCTGTAAATACTAGTACTAGCACTAGTGTTATGTTTGGAGTAGGCGGTAGTGGTAATACTCTCTTTAGCTTAGCGAAGCTTATTGGAGCTATGGAAGTTGTTCCATGGTATATGGTTACTGTAGTTCTCACCGTTATGGGTTTATAGCTTACTTTAACCGTTCTTGTTGCTGGAGGCGTGGTTGTCGGTAGGGTAGCTGTAGCCGTTATTGTTCTTGGAGGTTTAACGTAGGTTATTTCTAGAGTCTTCTTAGACATCTTTCCAGAGGCGTCAATAGCTATTATCATCAGTTTAGCTTTCTTAACGCTTGCTGGTAGTGGAGGTATATTGAAGGTGTAATAGTCTCCTTCAACTGCTGGTAATATTCTTAACTTGTTACCATTATATAAGAGTATGCCAGTAACATTAACTACTCCCCACGAGTCATCAGTTATTTTAAGCCTTATGGAAGTTGAGTAACCTATTACGACTCTTGACGGCTTAGAGACTACTACTATCGTTGGTGGTTCACGATCAGGCCTTATGTACGCCACTAGTGTATAGACTTTTCCTATAATTGGCTTAGGATAGATTGCATAGACTGCACAAAATACCGGTGTTCTTCTAACGTATGTGCGTAGTGCTCCTGGAGCATATACATTTACCTTCTTCCAGCTACAAGGTATTGGTACAGCAAGTATCAACCTTGGCATAAGCTTAACCAGTACTGGGCTTCCAACACTAACGATTAGCGATGATGCGTATCTCGTAGTTTTTAGAATAGCATTAAGTTTTTCAATACTATAGCTTGCATGGCGGTCCCAGGGCTCTCCTTGACCATAAATAGTGACTCTGCCTTTAAGATCCACACTTATTATCCTAAAGCCATGATAGTCGCCAGGTCTTACAGGGCCTCCAAGAGCTGTTGTAACAATGTAGTATGTTTCACCATTGTTAGGATATAGTGTGACAGCGTAGCTATCTAAGTGTATGTGTCCAGCAAGTATTAGACTTGGTTTGGAAGCATATATCGTTTTTATGAACTCCTTTAAGGCCTCTTTATTTGCAAGCCAACTAGTGTATATGTATGGATAGCGACTACCTGGTTTAGTCTTAAGCAGTATCTCAAGAAGGCTCTTCCAGCTTACTACTCTAAACTCGTGTGGAGTCGAGCCATAGACGTACGAGAATAATGGATGATGGAACATTATTATCTTAACCATGCTCTTCGAGCTGCTGGATAAAAGTACTTTTGACGCCCACCTAGCTTCATCCAGTGTTAGATAGCCTTCATAGCCAGTGTCTAAAGCTACTATAAGGTATTTACCTAGTATAGTCACATTCCAGTAGAGAGGGCCAACATAGCTCTTATAATTAGCCTCGCCAGTTACAT
>CAZTPV010000009.1:0-3756 GCA_964615085.1 uncultured Desulfurococcales archaeon | reverse complement strand
ACCTGTTAATGGGCTACATGTACAGGCTTGTAAAGTTAACAGCATGGGCTAAGTACATGTATACTGCGTGGTGGGATCTACTAAGCTTCTACGAGAGCATAGGCTATGCTGATAACGGGCTA
The DNA here is from genome assembly GCA_964615085.1 of uncultured Desulfurococcales archaeon. Taxonomy (GTDB): domain Archaea; phylum Thermoproteota; class Thermoprotei_A; order Sulfolobales; family Pyrodictiaceae; genus CAZTPV01. Next base: position 3,634 of record CAZTPV010000009.1, on the reverse strand, counting down.
ACCTATAGTCCACCAAACGCTGTATCTGGTGGACTATTCGACGACCCAGAAACCTATTCAAGTATTGGTGAATGGGTTGAAGCTGAAGAGTTCTACAAGAATATAGACAAGGCAGCATCTAAGAGGCTTATAAAGCCAGGTATAGTGCTTAGAGGCCAGCTTGTAACAACAAGTTATAAGGAGATAAACTTAAGCATAATGGAGCATGTTCCATCAAGCTTCTACGAGGAGTGGGCTGACAAGGTTAGAGGACTACCATGGTACACAGAAGTGGATCCTGAAGGTAGGAAGCTACTATGGGGCAAAGTGGATCCAGTCTACCATCCATGGAACAAGATAACAATACCAAAGCCTGGCCCCCTCAACTGGGCTGCTAAGTATAGCTGGGTATGTAGCGTTAGACTCGTATGGAAGGATGGCACGATAACACCATACGAGGTAGGACCCTACGCGAGGCTTCTAGTAACTTCACTACAGAAGAGCATCTATGGCCCCGGCAATGGAGTCCTCAAGGTAACACTACCAAGAGCATGTACAGAGGAGCTACCACCATCAGTTTGCGAAGAGATGGAGTTTGAGTGGAAGGTTCCAATGAAGAGCACAACCATATACAGGCTATGGGCTAGAGCCTTCAACCTGCTAATGGATGTAGTAGCTGCATGGCATAACCTTGAGAAAGCACTAGAGATAGTTTCAAAGTCTGGAGGTAAGCTAATCGAGACAAGCAGGCCTTGGAAAGTTCCAGTGCCAGCTAAGATAACCAGGGGATGCGGCTTCACAGAAGCTCCAAGAGGTATTGTGAAGCACTGGATGGTGCAAAGCGGCGGCAAGGTGTTAAACATACAGATTCACGCGCCAACAACAGATAACAGTGGTCCTAGAGACAAGTATGGTATGGCTCCCTTTGAGCAGAGTGTAGCTAATAGCTATGTAACTGAGGAGAGGAGTCCAGAGGAGTGGACTGGCCTCGACTTCGTTAGGGCTATAAGGAGCTTCGACCCATGCCTAGCATGTGCCGTACAAGTAGTATTCGTCAAGAACGGCAAGGAGATAAAGAGAGTAAGAAAGATAGTTACCTCAGTACACTATAAGTAGACTTAGCTCAAACTCTTTTTTCCCTCTCCCCTTAGGGCGTTACCAGCGTTGAGTTTTCTAACCTAGCCCCTTTAGTTGTAAAACTACTATCATGGTTGTAGTGTGTTGAGTGGTCTAAGACTATACACTAAACTCGCTAAACTAGCTTTTATAGAGGCTATGCGTCGTGGTCTTCCCTGTAGATTTAAGGTGTTAGGTGAGGGGAGCATTCTTGTCGAGTACGATGATAGGAGGTGGGTCTACTATGTTAGAGCTCTTAGCAGCTTTGGTGAGGAGTCAGCCATAGTTTTAGACTTGTACCCTACTCCTTTAGATGCTTTTGTCGTGAAACTTGTTGAGATTAATGATACTGGTGTCAGAATCTTACCGGAGAACGTGCCTCACGCTATCGCATTGAACCCTGATGTTATGAGTAGGTATGAAGCTGATGTATGGAGTAGGAGAATAAGGTTCTATGCAAGTCTTAAACCATCCACTCAAGCTCCTCCCAAGGTTAGAGAGCTCTTTAAGGGCATGATAGTAGCTTTCTCAGAGGAGTTAGGGGAGTACGCTATACTAGACGCATCGGGTACTGTTACGGCGTGGTGTAACCCCGTCTTCCATGAGTGCTATAAAGCTGATGGAGGAGTGCTAAGGTTTTGAGATGGGATCCAGCTGCTGTTACTAAACGTAGTAAGCTAATGAGTTACCTAAAGCTGATACGTGTTGAGCATACAGTGTTCAGCTTACCCTTCGCGTATGCTGGAGTATTCCTAGTTGATCCTAGACCATCACCTTGGCTACTCCTATGGGTGTTCCTAGCTGTTTTTGGACTTAGAACTGCGGCAATGGCCTACAATAATATTGCTGACCTAGAGTTAGATCGATTAAATCCTCGTACACGTAGTAGGCCTTTAGTTGTAGGAGCTGTTAGTCTACGTGGTGCATGGCTTCTCGTAGTACTCGGCTCAATAGTATACTATATCTCAGCTTTTATCCTAGGGCCGTTACCATTACTACTATCGCCTATACCGTGGGCTTTAGCCCTAAGTTATCCTTATGCTAAGAGGCTCCATCCACTACCACATCTTCATCTAGGCTTAGTATTAGGTCTCGTGGTTTTTGGTGGAGCTGTTGCAGCCTTATCATCGCTTGGATATGGAGTCTCCAACACCCTTCAAGCCCTGTCTAAGGTGCCATGGGTATACGTGGTTGCTGTTACACTATGGGTTGCTGGCTTCGACATTATATACTCGATAATGGATGTTGATTTTGATAAGAGGTATGGACTGCATAGTATACCAGCCCATTTAGGTGTTAAAGGTGCTCTATTAACAGCGCTTGTAATGCATGTAGCTACTTCAATCCTACTATTGTTATCCATCCCCATATACCATTTAAACGTTATAGCCTTAGCTATGACTCTTGCAGCGATAGTACTTTTAGCACTAGAAAATATTCTGGTATGGTTTAGCCTAAATAACATAGCTAAAGCCTTTAAGCTAAACCTTGTAGTTGCACTGTTAGCTGGCTTAGCCCCAGTTGTAGGCATACTAGTCTAGGTGGAGGGCGACTTTAAGTGCACAAAACAGTTAGGATAGCTCTCATAGGGTTTGGTCGTATTGGGCGTCAGCTTGCTAGAATACTCTTAGACCAACCTTTCAAAGCCTACTCTGTTGAAGCTCGTATAGTCTTTATTGCGGACTCTAGAGGCTACATACTTGACTCTAAGGGGCTAGAAAGAAATGATGTGGAGAAGGCTTTACAGCTTCCTAGAGGACTTCTCTACGAGCATCCTCTTGGGTGTAAGGGTAGAGTCTCAGAGACAATACTTAGAGAGGTTGAGGCAGATGTGTACGTGGATGTAGCTGTAAGTAGTCATGATGATGGTGAGCCTGGACTCTCATGGGCTAAGACCGTTATAAGCATGGGTAAAGCGTTTGTTACTGCTGATAAGCCTCCAATAGCTCACGGCTACTGGGAGTTACTAGACCTAGCTAAGAGTAGTGGAGGAGCCTTCTACTTTAAAGCAACGGTCATGGCTGGAACACCGCTCATCGATTTAATACAGTATGGGCTAGCTGCTAGAAGGGTCACGAGCTTGAAGGGTGTACTAAATGGTACTACAAACTACATTTTAACCCTGATGGAGAAGGGTTACAGCTTTAAGGATGCTCTTCAAAGAGCTATTGAGGAAGGCTATGCTGAACCAAACCCCTCAGCAGATCTTAAAGGACTCGATATAGCATCTAAGATAACCATATTAGCTTGCCTTCTCGGGTGTAAAGTCAAACCTAGTAACGTAGTCATAGAGGATGTTGTTGATGAGCGTGTTGAGGCTCTCATAGGCAGTGTAAAGAGTAGAGGTCTAAGAGTAAAGTACGTAGCATCAGTAGGACTACCAGAATGTAAGCCTAAAGTGAGACTTGAAGTTGTTGATCCACGAGACCCCTTATACGAGGTTGTAGGTGTTGAGAACTGTGTATACATGTCAACTGGTGATGGAGCAAACATAGTCCTAAAAGGCCCTGGAGCAGGTGTTAAGGTTACAGCATGGACT
>CAZTPV010000008.1:0-5199 GCA_964615085.1 uncultured Desulfurococcales archaeon | reverse complement strand
TAGTGTATACTAGTCCTAGTATTATTGTTGCTGTGAAGGCTATGGTGAAGCCTATGAAGCTCCTAGCTAGGGTTAGCATGGTGTTATAGGCTATCTTCTCTAGGCCTTCGTGGAGTGCTAGGAATAGTATTGATTGTAGGGGTCCTGGAACCTCTCTAGGATACGCTATGTGTGCTGCAACCCATACTGTTAATGCTACTAGTAATGCTATTAGCCAGTTGCTAGCTTTATGAAGATAGTGTCTGGTATTCTTGAGGGGTTGTAGGGTAGGTAACCACCTCTCCATGCTAAGTTCCACACCATCCTCATACTCTCCTCTAGTGGCTTATTCAGGTTAACTGCTTCTACTAGGTGTAGTCTTGACCAGCAGAGTTGTGCTGCTCTTGGTGTTAGGTGATAGTATTCCTCTAGTATTCTTAGTGCTAGGCTCCTATTAGTATTCCATAGGTGTGCTGCTCTACTTCTTAGCTCTAGTAGTGTTTTTAGCTCGTGCTCATGTTTTCTAGCCCAGTCTAGTCTAGCAGCATAGACTATCATTACTGGTTTTAGGGTTGTCTTGCCGAGTACCCTCCGCCATAGCTGTTGGAATGTTACTACGATTTTACCACCGTAGTCTGCTACTAGCATTGATGCTATGGGCTCCCATACTACTGCTGCATCTATGTCTCCTCGCGCAAATGCTTCAACAAGTTGTGTTGGTGGCAGGTTTACTATCTTGAACATTTCTAGTGGCTCTTTATGGTATATTATCCTCGTGTAGGCTCTGAACATAGCATATGTTCCTGTTGGAGTGAATACACCTATCCTCATACCCTCTAGGTCTTCTAGGGTTTTAGCGTTCACGTTGCCTCTAGCTATTACTGCTTGGTTCTGGTAGAAGTCGACTGCTATGACTCCAACCTTGTAGCCTCTCTCCCAGAGCTTTGCAACAAACTCTACTGGTATTACAGCTACGTCTATGTCTCCTCTAGCTATGGCGTTCGCTATGTCTAGTGTTGCTGTAAACCTGATAACCTTTACTCGTATACTTGTCTCCTTATCTAGGTGGAGGTACTCTATAACGTCTAGGCTTGATACACCACCTCTTAGTGTCCCAACTCTTACCGTTTCAACCATGATGGTTTTATGGTGTATACCCAGCAATACAAGAGCTACTAGACCTACAAGGGCTACGGCTAAAACTAGTGGTATTAGTATACGCTTCTTCAACTCTACCAGCCAGTTGAGTTAGAGTCCTGCCTAGATTTGTGGTTAACTGTTTTAGGGGGTTGGCATGCTAGTGTTCTACCTAAGTGCTTGTACTAGGCTAGTGGTTGGTATGGTGGTAGGGGGTAGGAGAGGGAGGAAAGGTAACCTAATACCAGACTGGCTTAGAGAGCGTGTTGAGAGGTTTGCTGTTGAGCAGGGTATTGGTTTTGATGAGGCTGTTGCGAGGCTTATTGAGAAGGGATTGAGGTTTTATGAGCTTGAGAAGAAGGGTGAGGCTGGTCTTCGAGAGGTGTGGGATAGGAGGCACTACTTTTGGAGTATTGAGGCTGGCTACCTATACTATAGGCTTAGGCTGAGGGAGGTTCTTGAAGAGCTTAAATCGCTTGCCATGGTTCTTACAGGTGTTGTTGGTATGGCTCGCTCATGTTTCGAGTCTTGTGGCCTCCATGGCGGGCTTGACGATCTTAAAGCCTATGAGGAGGCTGCTAAGAGGGTTGTAGAGGAGTATGTGGTTTCTACTCGTAGGGAGATTGAGGAGAAGAAGTATGCTAGTGACTTAGAGGTTTTAAAGTCTGTTCTAGAGTATGCTGAGAGGTATGCTCGTGAGCTAGGTGTTAAGGTTAAGTGTACTATCAGCGTAGATGAGAGTGGTCGTGATGGCAAGGCTTGACGGCATTATATGGCTTTTCACAGCATCTTGTCAGCTTAGGTGTAAGCACTGCTACACTACTATCTATCGTAGTGAGCTAGAGCTAAGCCTTAGTGATAAGCTTAGACTTGTTAGGGAGGCTGCTGAGCTAGGAGTGTCATGGATTAATATTACTGGTGGTGAGCCTCTACTAAGCCCTCACTTCTGGAGGGTTGTGGAGGAGGCTTTAGACTACGGTATTGAGGTTACTGTTAACACTAATGGGCTACTCGTAGACGATAGTACTGCTAAGAGGCTTTCAAAGCTCGTTGACACAGTGTATGTTAGTGTTGATGGGGGTCGTAGGGGGCATGAGGCTCTTAGAGGGAGTGGCACCTATGACCGTGCTATAGAGGCTGTTAGGAAGCTTATAGAGGCTGGAGCTAACGTTATAACCGTTATGGCTCTCTCAAGCCTTAATTACCGTGAGGCTGGAGACTACCTTAAGACGGTTACTGGCCTTGGCGTTGAGTTTCCAGCCCTAATACCCGTTATGAATCAGGGTAGGGCTAGGGAGACTGGGGTAGCTATTAACGCTAAGCAGCTTATGGAGGCTCTTAATCTTGTTGATAGTGTTTCTGAAGAGCTTGGTATTAGTGTTTGGCTTTGGTGTATGCCCTTTACACCTATAACTGGTGTTAGGAGGGGATATGCAACCTACTGTAGGCTTCTCAACATAGTTGATGTTAGCCCTGGAGGCTACCTACTACTCTGTGATGTAACTGGTATCCGGGTATCTAGTGTTAGGAGTGGACTAGCTAGAGCACTAGAGGAGTATGAGTCTAATAGCCTTGTTAGGAGGGTTGTTAAACCAAGCCTACGTGGGGCCTGTGTAGGGTGCCCTATTGCTAATGAGTGTAGGGGTGGCTGTTTCGCTAGAAGCCTACTAGAGTATGGTGATCCTAATGCTGGTGACCCCTTATGTCCTCGTGTAGCTAAGCTAGCTTCTACATAGCCCCTTTTCTCTTAGTAGTTCTTCAGCCTCTTCAAGATCCTTAACAGTGTCGATAGACTTCCAGAAGGCGTCACTGTATACCTCTGCTATCATACGACCCTCTCTAGCTAGTCTAGGGAAGGCTGTCTTCTCTAGATCACCTTTCTCAGGCATGTAGTCTAGTGCTTTTGGTTTAAGCACGTATATGCCTGCATTTATAAGGTATTCTTTTAGTAGTGGTTTCTCGATGAACTCTAGCACGTAGTCCCCCTTAACCTTAACGACACCGTAGGGGCTCTTCATTGGTACTAGTGCTACACCTGCATATACATTATCTCTGGATAGAACCTTCTTATAGAGTCTCGTAACATCTATGTTAGTCACAATATCACCGTTCATGACTATGAACGCTTCCTCTCTAGAGAGGACTGGTTTTGCGTGTCTTAGTGCACCACCAGTGCCGAGAGGCTCATCCTCAACAACATAGACTATGTTTACTCCAAGCCTTTTACCGCTTCCAAGCCTCTCTATGAGGCGATCCCACCGGTAGCCTGCGAGGACAACTATTTCGTTTACCCCGAAGCTCTTGAGGTAATCTATCTGAAACTCTATGATTGGTTTACCACAGATTTCTACAAGGGGTTTAGGCTTATCCTCTGTAAGTGGTCTAAGTCTTTTGCCAAACCCGCCAGCAAGGATTACTGCTTTCAATTACTCACCCCACAAGACTTCTTAATGTTGTGGAGTCCCAAGGTAAACTATTAGATGTTAACCCACTATTTAAGGTAGTTATACTTGCGGAGACTGGACTCAACCCCTCTGTGGCGGGGGTGTCTATGAATGGATCAAGTGGTTGAAGCTGTTAAGCTTGTAGCTAACCTCATGGCTCTTGCCGCTAAGACTGCACCTAAAGCTAAGGGTGTCGATAATATTGTGGTTCGCGTAGTTACCGATAAGAGTTTACTGGAGAGGATTGCTGAGAAGATGGAGGAGCTTGCAGAATACTATGGTGACTTCTTTAGGAGGGATGCCTATTGTCTTAGGAGGTCTCATGCACTAGTACTTATTGGTGCTAGAGTTGTTAGACTAGGTATTAAGACTCCTCCAGACTATGGTGTTGATGTTGACACTGCAATGGCTCTTGTGAACCTAGGTATTGCTGTTGGCTCTGCAGCTAAGGTTGCATCAATGCTTAACGCTGATAATAGGATCATGTTTAGTGTTGGTGTTGCAGCTAAGGAGCTTAAGCTTGTGGATGCTGACTACGTGCTAGGTATACCGTTATCAGCCTACTCTAAGAACATATACTTTGATAGGGTTTGGCCTCCTAAGGGCTGAGGCTATTGAAGACTATATCAAGGGTATTAGACACTATTGATGGTAGGAGCTTTAAGTATTATAAGCTGTTATCACAAGCTGTTGAGGTTGTTAAGGGACTTAGAATTAGTGTTAGGAGGGTTCAAGGAGACCCCTATGCTCCTCCAAGCATAGTGCTTGTTGAGGCTAGGTTTAAGCCTCCATCATGGACTAAGCCTAGTGACTTAACCGCAGTACTAGACTACATGTACCGTGTAATGTATGTTGAGGCTAAGAGGAGGAGTAGGAGGAGAGGAGAGGGGCATAGTGGCCTCATAAGACTCCCAAAACCCTCACCTATAATGATCTCTAGGAGCTGTGTAATGTATCGAGATGGAGTACTAGCTGTTAGACTTTGGGTTGGACTCCCCTCTAGAAGGAGGAGGGTTTTGGGCGATGAGGCTAAGGAAATGCTACTAGTTGATGTCCCTGAGATAGTTTCTAAAGGGTTAGAGAGCCTTAGTGACCCTAAGCTTAGAGATCATGTAAGGGTTTGGAGGCTGCAAGAGTATATCAGGGCTATACTGCCAGAGAAGAGGCTTGTAGCGTTTATTGCTGATGGGAGTATACTGCCAAGACGGTGTGGTGGTTGTCAAGAGCCTCTAGAGGATGCTATACCCTTCGAGTCTCCTCCAAGCCTTAGGGTGGAGATTGATGTTCCAGGGGTTGGTGTTGTAACGGGTATGGGTATTCCAAGAGGCTTAACGGTTATCACTGGCTCAGCATTTCATGGGAAGACTACTCTACTAGAAGCTATCGCTGCTGGTGTATGGAATCATGTTCCAGGCGATGGGAGGGAGGGTGTTGTATCTCTTAGGGAAACCATGTATGTTAGGTCTGAGGATGGGAGGTATATAGGGTGTGTCGACATTAGTAGTTTTATCAGGGATCTCCCTAGCCGTCAAGATACAAGATGCTTTACAACATTAAATGCTAGTGGTGCTACCAGCCTAGCAGCTTCCATACAGGAGGCAGTTGAGGTTAACACAACACTAATACTAGTTGATGAGGA
>CAZTPV010000007.1:0-3053 GCA_964615085.1 uncultured Desulfurococcales archaeon | reverse complement strand
ATTTAGTACGGCTATAGCTGCTCTTCTAACATACTCTTTTAACTCTTCATGGGTTTTAAGCTCCTCCTTGCCTGGTACGACGAGGTTATCTGACACTATGAGTATAGCAGCTGCGTTAAAGCCTCTTAGAGTCGCTAAAGCGAATAACGTAGCAGCTTCCATTTCAACGGCTATGACCCCCCTTGAGGCCCATTTACGTGCAAACTGTGGGTCCTCAGCATAGAAGGCATCACTACTAAATACTGGGCCTAGGAAGACCTTCTTACATACTTTCTTAGCTTCATCGTAGAGAATTGTTGTTAGAATAGGGTTTGGGGATGTTGTCATACAAGCATCTGGTACATACGCTCCTAAGGTGCCTCCTGGATTGTAAGAGGCTCCTGTAACTACAACAGCGTCGCCGATATCTAACCATTCTACGAGACCACCGCATGTTCCTAGCCTGATGATCGTTTTAGCACCTAACATGTGGAGTTCTTCAAATACTATAGCTGATGAGGGTCCTCCAACACCATGTACTGCCACAGAGACTCTGAGCCCATCGTAATACCCTGTATAGACTAGGAAGCCTCGCTCACGGTTAACGAGTCTTGAATCCCTTAGTAGCTCATTAGCGATGAACTCAGCTCTTGCAGGATCACCTACAGCTACAACGTATTGAGCTACATCACCCGGTTTAGCTCTAATATGAACAGGCTTGCGTGTCATAGTGTAAGCACCATAGTCTATCTTACCTAGGCTAAAATCTATATAAAATACTCTTGCTATGATCTACCCTAAGCATGATGAAGTGAGAGCCTCATGATGATAGGTTTAAGCTGAGGCCATGATGATGTACGAGCGTGCTGAATCTATCAGCGGCTACCATTCTCAGCACATTACTTCGACTTTTCTCAGCAGCGGTCAGAGCTCTTCATCCAGAATGTGTTCTAAGAACTTCCGAGAATATTTGAGCTTAACTATGCATTATACTATTTATTCGCCTCGGCTCGCGGTATTGTCTTCATCCCCCACTAGGGGTCTCGGGGGGCAAGCATCCTCATGAGCATTTTAGTCGTGTTCGCTACTTTTAACGTAGACACGGCCTCTCCTAGCAGTATACCTGCTTATAAAATAGCTTAACAGTATTTCTAGATGTTTTCGTCTTCTCATCGCAGCTTCTAAAGCTTTTCTTAGCTCGGATGGTGATGGCGTTCTTCCGTTGAACCATGCTTTAACAATTCTCTTTAATATGTAGTTTAGAAGTTCATCATACTCTTCTTCGAGGTCTACATCGTAGTCATACTTATAGACTATATCCTCTATTAATTGTGAAAGATAGCTGTCAAGTATGGCAAGAAGCTCATCGCTCATTCTCTGTCAGCCCGTTAATAGTGTTTTTAGTCTAGGTAGATCTTATAATGGTTCTCTGCATGCTAAAATAATATCTTACTTAAAGTTAATTCTCTCTAGCAAGGTAAGGTAAGTGTTGGGAGACTAGGCTTAATTAATCCATTTAGGTTCCTTAATATCTCGTATAGGATGTGAGAGTAGTGGCTAGACGTAGAAAGAGTAGTGCAAGATCGCGTAGAAGTAGGACATACACTACTCAATACCGTAGAAGGTATACACGTAGTACGAGGGGTGCCAGGCAGCGTCAAGTTGAACTGTTCAGAGATGCATCTAGGATACTAGATGAGCACTTAGACACTATAGTTGCTAGGTTAGGCCTCTCTTACCTCAATCTTAGTAGTGAAGAATATCGTACAATACTTAAGCCAATCATAGAAGGTATTATCTCTAGCAGTGAGGATGGTGTCAGCCTAGACCATCTGTTATATCGCCTCGATAGTTCGAAACAACAATTATACGTTATGGTTGCAGCCTATCTTCTTGAGAACAAGCATAGTTTAAGCGATGAGCAACTCGAGTTTATTGTATCGTATGGAGGTCCTGTAGCTGCATCACATGCACCTAAGCTATATAAGCTTCTCGTTAAACGTGGTAGAGTTGATCTAATACCGCTCCTTCAAAGTACTTGGGAAGTTTACGGTAAGCCTACAAATGTGACTTGCCCCTATTGCGGTTTTAGGGCTGTCACGCCAAGCTTGGAATGCATCATATGTGGTCGTGAAGTTAAAGAGAAGGATCTTAAGAAGGTTATTGACTTTGAAACTAGACTTATAGAGGCAGCTGAAAACTGGAGCACCTGGGAGCTTAAAGAAACTATAGAGCGAGGCTACGTATATCTTAGTGACGAGATTAAGCCTGCTACTGCAACACCCTCGCCAATGGATATAGAGATTATGCTTAGCAGCGATGAGAGGAATTTGCTTAGGAAGATATTGGCTGAGAAGGAGGGTAGGTGATAGAGGGTCATGCCCGTCGAGGTTCATAGTTATGAGGAGCTAATTAGAATAACCAATAGTAAGAAACTAGTATTAGTAGCCATTTATGATCCTCTAACACCTACTGGCCGGTATGTAAGCAGCTTAATGGATACATTATCTCTAACATTTGAACCCGGGATAGTGATAGTCAAGGTGGATTCAAGGGCAAATCCAGAAATTGTTGAAAGACTAGCCCCCAGTAGTCGTGAGCCTAGGTTAGTATTGTTCCTTGATGGTAAACCTATCTGGGAGCAAATAGGCTTCTTCACTAACATTGCTGCAGACAAGTATGCTATTCGTCGAGGAATTCTAAATGCTCTAAAACAACATGGACTTACACCTAAACGTTTAGGTATAAGGCTTAGGGATAGACTCGACGAGTTGTAAGCTAGCTCTCATAGCCTCCTCAAGAAGACTAACACCTTCAGCTCTTGAGTGATAAGTTTATATAGAAGCCCCCCACTCAAGGTTGTTGGAGTAATGAGGTGTAAGGTGGAGATCTATGGCACTCTACGGTGTACCTGTGCTAATACTAAAGGAGGGTACGCAGAGAACTTATGGTAGAGAGGCACTAAGAAACAACATACTAGCTGCAAAAGTCCTAGCAGAGGTCCTAAAGAGTAGCTTAGGGCCAAGAGGCTTAGACAAAATGCTTGTTGACAGCTTCGGAGACGTAACTATAAC
>CAZTPV010000006.1:0-3287 GCA_964615085.1 uncultured Desulfurococcales archaeon | reverse complement strand
AGGCAAATAACATTAGATCTGAAGACGTGTTAACTCAGTTTGATGCAGTTAGGATGATGGATTTAAGTATTAACGTTATAGAGGTAAAATCAGTTAATGATATCCCACGTGAGGTTAGAGCTGATGTTGTTATTGATGCTCTACTAGGCATAGGCGTTAGAGGTAAACCTCGTGAACCATACTCATCAGCTATAAGTGCCATAAATAGATCAAAAGCCTACAAGGTTGCTATAGATGTTCCAAGCGGCTTAAACCCAGATACTGGTGAGGACTATGGCATCGTCGTTAAAGCTGATATGACGGTTACACTCCAGTTCATTAAACCAGGTTTGATTAAGAGAAGGGATGTAGTAGGGGAGCTCGTAGTTATCGATATCGGTATTCCTCCGGAGGCACTTCTCTACGCTGGTCCTGGAGACGTAGAGTTTAAGCTTCCACGTAAAGAGTGGTATAGGCATAAGGGTGAGAATGGTAGAGTACTAGTTATTGGAGGCTCTGTAGACTTCCCTGGAGCTCCTAGATTAGCAGCCTTGGCAGCTCTAAGGACGGGGGTGGATATAGTTTATTTGGCAGCTCCTAAAGCAGTGTTCACCTACCCTATCCAACTACCACCAGACATAATACCAGTAAAGCTACCTGATGAAGACAACCTAACGCTGGACTCGATTCCAAGAATAACCGCCCTGCTTATGGATGGTAAGGTAGACTCAATAGTTATTGGCCCTGGTATCGGCCTTTCAAATGAAACGCGAGAGTTTACACTAAAACTATTAGAGTTGACAACCAAGTATAATGTTCCCTGTGTTATTGATGCTGATGCTTTAAAGCATGTTGCAACTAACATAAAGATGTTAGGTAGAAATCATGTTGTAACTCCTCATGCAGGTGAATTCACCAAGCTCTTTGGAATAAAGCTAAGCGACTATCTTGATGAAAGAGTTGATCAAGTCTATGAAGCAGCTAAGAAAGCTGGATGTACACTATTAGTTAAAGGTGTTGTTGATATAGTAAGTGATGGTGTAAGAGTCAAGCTAAACAAGTGTCACGCGCCGGCAATGACTGTGGGAGGTACCGGCGATACTCTTTCAGGTATAGTAGCAGGCCTTTTAGCGAGAGGAGTCAAGCCCTTTGAGGCAGCCTATATAGGTGCTTTCATTAATGGCCTAGCAGGCTGTATAGCCTATAGCATCAAGGGTGATTCAATGACAGCCTCTGACCTAATAAATCATATCCACGAAGCGATTAAAACCCCTATGGAGTGGTTTAAGAAGGCTCTTGTATATAGAAGGTTACCCCGCTACCTCAAGAAGCCTTGAAATAACAAACTCTCTATCAAGTAGTGCTAGTAGTGGTGCCGCTCGAGGGCCTGACTCTTTTCCAACAAAGATCATGTAGAAGTACTTGTAGAATTGTTTCCTTGTTTGCTGATCCCACTTAGAACCTATCGATATAAATACTTCTTTGATGGCTTCTTCACTCCATGTCTCAAGACTCTCAAGCTTCTTGGCGAGTAGTTTAAACGTCTCTCTCACCCAGCTTGGGATTAATGCTACAAACTTTTTGTCAACTTCCTCAAGTAGCTTTATCCTCATGCTATCTGGAGCATATTTTCTCGCCCAGTTTAGACATTTAGGTAGTAAGCTCCTTACTCGCTCAACATCAACTTGACTAGGAGTTGAGGGGAGATGTCCACTCCTCACAAGCCTCCTTATAGGCTCATCTGGCCACAGCTTCTCCGGTACAAGTTGAGCTAATATGGCTACGTGGGTATATGGTGGTTGTGCTGGCATCCTTGTTGGTGGCTCTCCATGAATGTAGCTTAGCTCGTAGCTTCGAGCCATTAGTACCTTCTCCTCTTGTGTTTGAGGTTCTTCGACCCCATAGTAGATTCTTTCAGCTTTATAGTAGAGTGAGTAGTAGTTTGGTACATCTCTTAGCGATAAGATAACCTTCCTCATTGGTGGAGTTCTTAGATAGAGAAATCTAAGAACCTCTGCATGAGCTACACTAAGCCATTCACGAGGGGTAAAACCTTGGAAGTCACTGCTAGACATATCCACTTGATCACCGTCACTCCTATAGGCCACCCACTCGTAGGGTATACCTTCTGGAGGCTCAATACCATAGACATTCCTAGCTATATCACACGCACTATCCCTACTGCCACCGGGAGTAGCGTGATCTTTACCATAGGGCTCAAAGTCTACACTTAGGCTCCACCAAACTCCAACCCACTCTATCCTCCAGTTTAGCTTTCCATCTGAAAGTGAGCAAGTGCCTTCAAAGCCACAATTATGGCATTTATACTTAACAGTCTTGTTGTTTAAGTCTACTTCAATAGCTTTTGAGGAATCTATTCTACCGCACTTACCGCAAAGAGGCTCATAGGGTATCCAATCCTCCGGGTAGGGTTTCCTCCCTCTATACTTGTTAACTACTCTAACAACGTCGCTCTTAACTCTAATAGTCCATAGAGTGAAGTCTAGTAGCTTACCCTTATATAGCTCCGTTGTTGTGATAACCCTTATCTTTCCGTCAGTAAACTCTTTGATGTATGGGCCAAAATCACTCCAGTAATGCTCAACCCAGTTTTCGTGGCAGCCTTTGGGATCCGGTACTCTCGCTAAAGGCCATCCTGTGTACTTTTTAGCTTTCTCAATGTCATCAAACTGTTCTAGTTGGGGTTTCTTTCCCTTCCATGCATCCTGTGTATACAATGTTAGGTATTGAACTATCCTATATCCACGCTTCTCAAGTATCCTACGGACTACCTCTGGTATAATGATTTCTCCTCTAAGTCTACCAACATGTTGAAGCCCAGAAACACTTAGCCCACCGTTAAATACTATAACATCCTTATTAAGCTTCTTGAGTCGGTCCTGCAGCCTCTTTTCAAGCCAATCTACTAGTGCATCAATCCAGTGTTTAAGCTTACCATTTTCACTAACCACAGCTTGCCTCAGAAAAGGTAGTTTAAGTATTCTAAGTGAGTCTGAAGACTCTAACCACTCTCTAGCACTTATGTTAGCTCACCTCAACTACTAGAGAGGAGCAGTCTAGGTTTGTAATCCTATTTGCAGATAAGCTTATAAAGGGTTTCCTGATATGAGATGTGAGGGGTTTAAAGTATTTCGCTTCTTAAGTAGGAGGTGGTTAAGGTGTCCGAGGAGAAGCACGTCCTAGAGGAGGAGTCACGATGTCCACCAGAATACATAGTGTTTGATGAGGAGCGTGGAGAATACATTTGTACTCTAACAGGAGAGGTTGTTGAGGAGGCAGCAATAGAC
>CAZTPV010000005.1:0-17609 GCA_964615085.1 uncultured Desulfurococcales archaeon | reverse complement strand
AACTGGAAGAGCTGCAAACGTCTCGTACAATGCTAGCCCTAGGAGAGGATTTCTAGCTACTTCTACGAAGAGGTTAGCCACTATTAGCGGCTGGCAAAGCTCAAAGCCTATACCAAAAACTATTACTGCTAAAGCCATTTTCAGGAAAGCTCTTGGAAATATGTTGGGTATCAATGGTTGTGAAACCCCTATTCTTTTCACACCAATCCTTGGAAGCCATAGCAGAACAAGAAAGCCTAGAGCCATGGATGCAGCTGCGAAGACGCTGAGGGAGAGTATCTGCGTAGTTGTATTATACGATAAAACTGCAAGTACATACCCTATAAGTGGATATGACATAAGCTGTGCTAGGTAGGGAATTAAATTGTGTAAGGCGAATGCTTTCTCCCTAATCTTGTCTGGATACGCATCGTACTCGTATACGGCAAAGACAGGGTAAAAGCCTCTTGCTAGCCTCTCAACTATAGCCGCTGTAATGATGAGTAATACTATACTGGCTAGGAAACCATACATGTAGATAAGGTAGGAGACGCCTTCAATGAAGAATATTAAAGAAATAAATAGAACGGGTTCAGCTCTATCGAGAATCCTTCCAACAATAGCATTTACTATAGCAGCTATAGCCGAGGCAATCGTTAATACAATACCGGCCTCACCAACACTTAGACCAGTTACTAACATAAGGTACGGTATAAGTATCCATACAAACAACACTGGTGTAGATAAGGCTTGCAGTATAATGTATTTCCTTGCAGCAATAGGAAGCTTACTCCAGTACTCAGCAATGTTTTTAAGCAACATCAGCTACCCGTACCTAATTAAGTAGTGATAATCACATAAGTTATTAATATCTTAGTATTGGCGTACTATGATATATTCAGCATCTACAGGTACAGTAATTGATACTAAATTGATATTATTAGGTTTCTCGCTGAAGTCTTTTGAGAAGAGTCCACCACAGTTGAGTAGGCATTATATGGCGAATCTAAAGTACTTTAAGCTATGTTAAGTTGAATATCATGAATGACCCGCTTTATGTAGCCTTGAGTATTTCGTAGAGATAGTTAATGCGATAAACATGGAAGGATATATTGTAAAACGGTATTAAACCGCATTAGTGAGTAGACGGACAGACTGGAATAGGGGTGAATCAGCCTATGAATACAGTACTTAGGTTGAAAGGCTTAGAGATAACACCCCGACACTGGTTAATGGATGTGCTAGGTAAACTCTGTAGAAGCGATCCTTTATCGGCACACTGCTATGCCATCTACTACCTCACACATGAACCTGATAGGACTGAGATACTGTTGCTGACTTCGGACAGTAATATTAAATCATATGCTCTCGTATGGCATGGTGGTAGATTCACTATTCAAGACGTCTACGAGGTTCATATATGGAACCCTACTGAGAAAGTCATACAGAGTATTAACATCCCTCCAAATAAGAGAGCAGACATACAGTTATATGGCAACGTTTCTAGCAATACGGAGATTATTACCGACCACTTTAGAAATCTTGGCTTTAAAAGGTTTCATGACGAGGAGTTCTACGATATGATTTGTGACCACGATAGCTTCAAGCCTAGTCCTCTTGAAAGGCTAGCTGTGAAGCTAAGGGAGGAACATGCATCTTTGTACAGGGACTTGGAGCTAGAGAGAGGGATAGAGATAAGTGTGGATGAGGCTAGGGAAATCCTCAGGGAGTATACTCATTATGGCGTGATAGTTGATAATGTCCTTGCCTCTATTGCTGCGAGATACATAACTCTCCCATGGATTCATATAATGGGTGGTGTGTTCACGAGGAAAGAGTATAGGGGGAGAGGCTATGCTAAGGCTGTAACCTCAGCGTTAACAAGGGAAGCAGTATCCTCAAGGGCTTTTGCAGGTCTCCATGTAGAGGTTGACAACGAGCCCGCCATAAAGGTCTACGAGAGTCTCGGCTACAGAATTACTAGAACTAGAACATGGATCTTTGCACACCCTTAAGCACAATACCTTACCTTATGCGATTGCTTCACAGGAATTTTAAATGACTAGTTCAAGTGAAAATCTTTGAAGTACATGAATTAATCCGACTTTACGTTCCTTAGGTTATGATTTTCAGTGCTAGAGTTCTGCGAGGATTTCAATGAGAGTTTGCACTACCTTTCCCTCTATTTCTGCCATCTTATTGTCATCCTGATACATTATCCACTTTTCTCTATAGAGTTCATAGGTGGCAACGTGGACAATGCCCAGTTCAACGTCTCTATACATGGCTACTGCCATGAGGGCTGTACTCTCTATGTCGACAGCAAGTACACCTTTGGAACTATACTTCCTAACTTTGTCTCTCGTCTGCCTGAATATTGCATCTGTGGTCCATATACCGCCTACGTGGAGATCTATATCGAGCTCTCGAGCTATGGGTCTAAGCTTCTTCTTAAGAGCCGTAAACACCTCCTTGCTAGGTTTCGGAACAATGTCTGAAGGAAGGTAATGATAGCTGGTACCCTCCTCCCTAATACCCCAAGTAGGCACTACTAAGTCGTAGACCCTTACAGAGGGGTGTATGGCTCCACAGCCGCCAAAGAGTATAAACTTCCTTACACCAGCAGCTACCAAGAGCTCCATAGCCATTACGGCTGCTGGAGCACCAATGTATATCCTGTAAACACATATCCTAGTATCACCATATCTGCCTCTAACACCTTTCACCACCAGTATCTTGAGCTTAGCCTCCTCCACAGCATCCTCAAGAAACTTCTTAGCATACTCTAGAGGCCTAGTCCAAGCTACAAAGAGACATCTATCATAGGAAGCTTTGAAACCATCTATTTCAGCCCATGCCCTTGGAGTAATAACAGGTTCCTCAAGACCAGGCGTTATCATTCCCTGAAGCCCTATTAATAATGTTGAATGCTGAAGGGTAATATATCATTAACTTTCTATTGAAGCTAAACGTTTACTAATGCTAACAATACCTAATAACGCTGAACTATAAGCCTCCTTGTATTTACAATTTTTCAAAGATATGGGAACAACGCCAATCAGCGCGGTCGGGTAGCACTTCTAGAGTAATAGCAAGATATCATTCAGGCGGGCTACCCTATCTATAAATCTTTATGCACATCAATGAGTTAGAGTGACCATGCCTCCATAGAGTCTATGCATTTCTTTGATTAGTTCTATATACTGTTTACCTTCGATAATTCTCTTATCTGGTTCTTCTATAGACCTAGATCTTTATATTCTTGAACATCGTTAAACCAAGATACACTATAAGAATAGGGAACGCTTTAGCAAGGTAATCCAAAGACAGAATAGAGCTAAATGTCGGAAGCAGAGAAAGAACAATTGTAATTAAGAAGTAGGAAGCATTTGGACGAGCTCTCATAATCTTTATATTTGTGATTGGAAAATTTTTCTTGGATGAACATTAAAGAGTAGGTGACACCTTGCCTCGCAGGAGAGGTAGGGGAAGTAAAGCTGAGGCACGTGTCTCCAAGCTCTACAGGAGGACTGGTTATAAAGTTCAGCGTAATTTGAGGAGCAGAGCGGGTGAAGTAGACATACTGGCTAAGAGGGGGCGTGAAAAACTCCTCATAGAGGTTAAGAGTGGTCGGCAAACCCTCACATCAAGCGATATATTAAAGGTTGTCCGCAAAGCAAGATACCACAAAGCCAAACCAGTAATCAGGAAAAGCAGCTTGACATCATTAACAGGCTCCGCGAAAGAAGTAGCTAGAAAATATAACGTAAGAATACGGAACTACTAAGCAACTGCAGTATCGCGTGCTTATCAAGCGGGAAATCATAACTTAATGTCTCTTAATTTATAGTAGCTTCTATGTAACTCTCTCTTAGTCCATATCTTAGCAGCCTCTATTATTTCTGGTGGTAATTCTCCTGGTTTAACGGTTTAGATAGCTCTAAGCTACAAGGTATTCCATGTTTCTGACACTTAAAGTAGATGCTGGAGCGAAAGCTAATAGGAAAGAGGAAAATACACATACTCTGACGAGTATGCGGCCTCGCCCTGCAATTGTATATACTTATGCTTCTGATTACGCCTAAACTTCTTAATATGGTTCAAGATGAATTCTCTTTAAGTCTTTACCATTTACATTCCTTGGAATTCCTAGGATTAACATGACTCTTTCCTGTATTGAATGCGTTGAAATTAATATATGAATTCCTATCTCTAGTGTTAGTTGTAATTTATTTGTATTTCATTTTATGGTGTAGGACAGGTATGTAGAAGGAATATCGAATTCATTGGCAGTGATAACTGCGGTTACTTATTCTAATCAGAGTTGTAATTGCAGGAAGCAGGATGATTAGTAATTTTCTGATGAAGCGGTCTATAAAGGTCTCTGATCTAGTGCGTTCTGGATATACCTTCATTAGTAGTGGTAATTATCGATAAATCACCTGGATATAGGAGGTAACTTGACACTCCATTCTCCCTTTATTCCCTGAAATATATTATTTCGGGTCACTTCTTGTTAAGTGATTTCTAGTGTTCTATGAAGCATGCCATTACCTTAATAGCTATTAATTTCAGTGATACGCATCTGAGAGTGAAGGTCTTGATAGAGCTTGTTAATCTAATTAATTATGTTAAGGAAATTCGTGGAAAACTTGAAAAGTACGGGGATTGGCTTAACAACTTTGATAGAAGGTTACACAATGGTTTTAACAGCGTATACAATGCTTTAACTCTAACCCTAGAGCTCCTAAACCATTATCTTCGCCAGTGGTGTCCGGAGTTCATGATCCCAATGCTCTTAACGGGAAGGTCTGGGGCTTTGAAGGGGGAGAAGGCTGAGAGAATTATAGAGATCACTAAATGGGCCTTCATACACTCAATGTCCATAATAGAGTTTTCAGTGAAGAATTCATTAAAGCAGGTTAACCCTGATATACTGAACTCCATTATTAAAAAGAAGAAAAAGCATGGTCGTAAAGGTAAGCGTGTACGCATATACCTAAGGGATATAGTGGGAGAGTTAAAGAATAGAGGATGTATTACTGATGAAGCATACAAAATCTGGGAAGCGTTAATAGAGGTTAGAAACGCAGTCGTTCATAACAATGCTATTGCCGACGAAGACAGGGCTTTTCAAGTTGGGGACATAGGAATACGGTTTGAAAAAGGACGGATGCTTAGAGGCCCCCTAAACTTTTTCACCAAGCTAATTGAATACGCCATAGAGAATTACAAGAGCATCCTAGAGATACTAAGAAAATGCCGCTCCCCTTGAACATAGTGTACTACCTAGCCTATGAGTCAAAGGGATATGGATGCATTCATACAGAGTAGTATAATAGCATAGTATAATAGCTAATGTGAAGGAAACTAAACAGCTACTAAGTGACTCTTCTATTTTATACAAGGTTTATCTACCATTAGGTAGTATACAATGTATGGAGTGGTGCTACTTCATGTATTCACGGTCACGTTACGAGGTAATACC
Source organism: uncultured Desulfurococcales archaeon (assembly GCA_964615085.1). GTDB lineage: Archaea > Thermoproteota > Thermoprotei_A > Sulfolobales > Pyrodictiaceae > CAZTPV01. The sequence continues at coordinate 12,142 of CAZTPV010000005.1, read as the reverse complement.
TGTAGAGATAGGTAGGGTGGGTGTAGTTGGTATTAGTGGTACTATGGTGGGGGTTATAGATAGGTTAGCATATGAGGTACTAGATGCTTCTGCTACTAATGCCCTTTACGTAAGCGATCTTCTCAGAGCTTATAGGGAGGGCGGTGCTCCCCAGATTCTGAGGATTGTTGAGGATGCTGTTGCTTCGCGTTTAAGGAGTATTTACGCGAGTGCTAGTATGGAATTCGATGGCGAGATATGCTTCTCTAAACTCGTAGACCTAGGTTTGATAGATGAGGATACGGCGGTGTACCTAATAGCAACATACATGAGTATTGAGCAAGCGGTAGAAGAGATTGAGGAGCTAGAGGAGCTTGGGGGAAGAGTGAAGGTAGAGGAGACGCTTAAGGAGATAGCCTATAAGCTACTGGAGATAATACATGTACTCAGCCAGTTAGAGACTCCTACGCCGCGATACGGGAGTGATCGCTCGTACTATACTACGGACTACACGATTACGGGTACCACCTACATGACCTCGATGAGGGGCTCACTGCAATGAGCGGTGAGTACGAAATCCCTCCTCAGCTAGAGTTTAAACCCTTAGAGGAGGGGTTCGGGGAGTACAAGTTAGAGGATGGTACAGTTATAAAAGCCAGGGTTATGCTAGCCGACGTCTTTAAGATAGGTGAGGATCCTGTAGGGCCGAGACTCGCTTACTCTGCTGTAGCAGCAATACGTTTCATCGTACCCGAGGAGATAAGGAGAGATGTTGCGGGTAAACCCCTAGCTGATCACGTAGATATGAGGGATCGTGGGTGGAAGCCCGTGAGGATAGTTGAGGCTAAGCCTGCTGAAAGTAAGTATGTTCTAGAAGGTAAGTGGCTTCTAAGACTACGTCTCGAAATAGTTGGTGTAGTGAAGAACGAGAACTACAAAACACCCTTGATAATGCCACACTATGTTGCTAGATGGGCAACGGTGGTTAATATTGAACGATTACAGGAGAAAGGTGAAGAGGTATCAGAGTAGGGTAAACTACCATGTTAAAGAGTTCTTTAAACGTATGAGCGAGGGTGATGTGATACAGGCAGCTGAAAAGGCTTGGGGAGCTATATCAGCCTTCGTTAACATATACGCCATAACATTCCATAACATAGAGGTTAAACGAGATTATAGGAAGAGGGAGATACTAGAAGAATTCCTTAATGAAATTAAGAACTTCGATCTAGAAGTTGAAGAACTAATAACTAGGGAATACAGAGGCCATACTAGTACTTTAGCTAGGTCTTTATGGAATCTTCACAGCTTCTTCTACGGTGGAGCAAACATTAAAGACGAAGACGTTAAGCGATACCTAAAACACCTATACAGGCTCCTACCAATACTGCAAGAGTATTCCAACATCATAGCGGAGTACTACATAAAGAAATTGTTCTAACAATTCTAGATAACGTTCTTGAATAGACAGATGTGTTAACTACGTAAGAAGCTACGTATAGGTAAACATGCACAGCGAGTTAGTGCGAAAAAGCTTGTGCCTCATACTGTATCAGGGGATCTACATTACAAAAAGACCATATTTAAGGAAAAGTTAACAATTTGAATTAGTACCTGGGGATATGCTGAGGCCTCTAGATCAACATGTTTCACTGTCCGAGGGTGAAAACTATGCAAAGGCTTAATGTCATCAGAACCTTGCTGTTCTCAGCGCAATCAATTATAATGTATATTGGGCTCTGTGTCATGGTCGGAGCCCTCATCTTGTGGTATTTTGATATACGAACATATGGCCCCGTTATAGGAATTCTTCTAGGTTCAGGAATAGCCATCTTTACTAACGGACTCTTTGAGATTCTACGCTATTGCTCATCAACAACTATGCTTGAATTAGATAGGCTTGATCTGGAAATATTTGAGAACTCGTACCGGGTATCTGCGTTAATTAAGAATAATGGTGGTGTGATTGTTGAACATGCTAAAGGGATTCTAACCCTCGAAGAACCTCCTCAACACGAACTCCCAAACATTGTTGTACCCTCATGTAATGCTTGTGAGCTCAGGGAAAAGTGCTCTATAAAGTTATTTCTCGCTAATAGAGTTAACCCTATAATAAAAGGATGTTCTTTAGCATGGGGTTTACCTGAAACCCCCGTACCACGCCCTGTTAAAGTTTATGTTGGGAAAGAATATCTAAAGCGTTTAGCTGAGGTACTCAAAACAAAGAATCTAGACATTTTCCAAGAGCTTCGGAACATAGTTGTAAACGTTATTAAAACAGTAGAGGAGTTAGGAGGTATCCCTCTCTATTACTTCACAGACTATACCCACCTAACATCCATTGCTCCCCATGAGGTAGAGCGATTACTGTTGTTTGACTTCGCACCTCTTAATGATGGAAGGTATATAGTTAGATTCTACAGCGAGTATGGAGGGCTAGGGTTTGCAGATCCTTGTCCTAGACCTTACAGGATATGCCTCTACATTGATGATAGAACTAAGCTTAAGGCACAAATAGTTGTTTCTGGGAAAGGTGTTAGAAAACCACTTGTATTCGAAATACAGGTACATAAGAAAGCTTTAGATGAAGTTCTTAACAGTATAAGATTGAACAACGTTGATAAGGCATTGAAAGTATTACAGAAGATTAGAACCTCGTAACTGCATGGTCTGCCTGAACTATGTTCTTAGGTACTGCTACTGCTTATCTTTTTTCTCCGATTCTAATTCTCTCAGTAGCTCTTCGAGTGCATCGATGTCCAGTTCATCCAGTACTAATTCTACTACTTCACTCATTGTACCACCTCTTGAAGTTAGTATAGGTTTGAAGGTCTATAAAAATACGTCAATTCATTTTCTTCATCAACATGTTCTCCAGGATATATTAGATACCTCTTAACATGGTTTCTCCTACTGGTGTTGCCGACTTTGACCACTACTTCATCAGCGAATAGCTTCTTTACAGCTATGTAAAGACTGCCGGTTCCGCTGGATAACTCCAGGATGAGAGGTTCACTATACTCAAACCATCCACGTTCTTTCAATAGGTAGTGGAGTCTTCTAGCATTGGTGTAGGAGTGGTAGAGCCTTTTTATCAGGTCCTTAGCCGTGTTATCTACGTGCTCGTACATGAACCCCTCTCTAAGCCCAATGGACTTCAGGAGCTCTGAAAGAGGTTGTGATCTGAAGTAGTGTAAAAATCTCGATTTTCTCTCTCCGTAGATGAAGTAGTCCCTTACCCATAGGAACCATACACCAGTTTCTCTAACGCCTATTAATGTGTGAGCTATAAGGTCTACAGCCTTCCAATAGTTTTCCTTGATTAATTCCGAAGCTATGTGGAGAACCTTTTTAACACTTCTAGGTGGTTGAAGGTTGAACTCTTTACTTAAGCTAATAGATCTGGTGCCGGATGTTCTAGCGCCTTTAATCCCATTCAACGCTCTTTTAACATCGATGACAGTCTTAGCTGTTTCTAGATCAAGCTTTTCGTTAAAACAGTAATTACTTCCGATCCTTACTAGAAGGCCTTTCCTTAGTAGTCTAGACAGTAGATCTCCTACTGTACCATTGCTGATTCTGTGGCCTACTAGTGCTTCGTATAGGAGCTTTAGATGTGTAAATGTGAGTGCTAGGTTATTCTCAGCTATAATCTTAAGCAACGCATACTGAATTCCGTACTTCCTGTATATCCTTCTATATTTATCGATGTTGCTCAGCACGTTTGTTAACCTATCGTAGTCAACTACGAATATGGGTATTGTTGTCTGAGCCACTCGAACACCTGTCTCCGTGTTGATAATAGTTACATCGAGATAGTATATTCCCACTCTTGCTACTAAACTTGCATGAACTACTATGGATGCTGTGAACGGTGTTTTACCATACCTAGGCACTATATCCAGTACAACTAGCTCTGGGTAACTCGATGACACACTTACCCTAACCTTAACACCACTTCCATGGATATGGACATATGCTGAGCCCTGCGAACCTCTACGTATGGTAGCTGGCCTAACACTAAGGGCTACAGAACTAGCAGTGCTATTCTCTATAAACCTACTTCTTTTCTCACCGAGCATAGGAGTTCCCACTATATAGGGCGAGGGTTTAAAAACCATCGACAATAACGTCTGATATTCAATAATGATAATACCTACAATATCAAACATGAACCATTCCTATAGCAGGCACTGTAATAACAATAAAAACTACGGAAAACTAAGTCGGGGCATGCCTCACCACCATCTATAACTATCGTTAATCTACCGGGTGCCCCGACTTTCCTAGCGACTTGATTGATGTTTCTCTGTTTAGAGATTTCCTTAGCTTTAGGGATTCATCGTGTGCTGGCATCAGTATGTTGATGGTGTACTGTATTGTTCTTTCAAGAAATCTTCTACTAATGGATTCTATATGTGAGTCGTAGTCGAAGGATAGAGCATCAACTTTTCTTCTATTACTCTCCATCTATGGTATAGCTTTTCTATGGTTTCACTACCAACAGCTAGTTCAATAGTCTTAACCATAACTCTTAAGAATTCCAATGTCCTCCTCCTTCTACTTACCTTACCTTCATCCTCAATCTTACCCCTACTTCTACTTTCAATGAGAATGAATGGTAGGTATTCGTAGAGCTTTTCCTCAAGTTTGTATATAACGCCGTATTCGTTTAGGGCTAGTACTACTCTGCGATATGTTTGGTAGAACTTGAAGAGCTCATTAATAAAGGAGTTAAAGTAATCGTAGTAATCACTAATAATTCTCTCAATGGTTGCACGAGCTTCAGTCGCATCGAGCCTACCACCACTTCTCAGAGCTTCAGCTACTATAGCTAGGTTCCCATCTTTTATTCTATAGTATGTTAGGACGAGGGGTATGTTGATGATGAAGCGCTTTGGGATTAGAAACACCATGTTCTTCTTCCTAAGCACCTGAATAACGTATCTAACAGCACCAAGTACTCTCCTCCTCTTCTTCTCATCTACAATCTCCTCTAGCTCAGGAGGGTAAACACTGCTGCGATGAACTATGAAGTTGTAGCCTACACTATCGAGAACCCATGATGTAGCACTCTCATAGCCTCCCCGATGGCGGTGCAATACCTCAGTACCAAGGTATGATATAGCAAGACAAGTAGAAATGCTTTATCACAGATAGTAGTAGGTGGTGATACCCATGCCTCAAAGTCTCAGATTCATACCCAAGGAGATAATCATTGCAAAACGTGAAGTAGTTCGATTAGGAGAGAGATGGATAATCTACTTACCGCAAGACTACGCGGAGATATGGGAGGAGTTGAAGAAGCAGGGCAAAATGGTTAGGGTGTATATCGAGGTAATTGACTAGGTGATGGTGTGTGGCGTGGAGACGGGCGTTAGTGATGCCTGTTGTTTGCCCCATAGATAGGTACAGTACTATGCTGAGAGGTGATGTAAACCACATTGATGTCTACGATGAGGTTAGGCATGCTATACGCTATAGGCAGGTGTTGAGCAGGTCTTTCAGGCTATACGAGTTTGAGAGGAGGTTGAGGACGGGATCTTTTGCGCAACTTGATAGGGGGTTTGAAGGGCATGATATTGTATTTCTGCATCCGTTCGAGATGGTGAGAGCTCTTTCAGCAAGCAGTGTCCTCCCAGCCATAACCACTATCGACATCACCCGTCTAGGCATGTTTAGGGAGAGTAGACAGCTTGAGAAATACCTTGGAGATCTATGGTATAAGGGCGGTATCATAGTATCTAGTTGTATTGCTGAAGCAGTAGTGGATAACCTAGCAGTGAAGTATAAGCGGGTAGGGTTACATGAGTACACCTACTGTTATGGGCGTATGAGACGTATTATAAGGAGGATGGATGTTAAGACTCTAATCAGCAACACTAGCCTTGAGGCATTCACTAAGGACCGTAGTAGTGAAGATGTGGTGGAGCTTATTTACGAGTTCCTAGTAACCACCCCTACACACTGGCCATGTATGGTTCTAGGGTTAGTTGTGGATCGTGCCAGGAACTGGGTGATTACCCTTAACCCCAGTACGTTAGATTTGATAGAGCCTAGCGGGGTCGAGGAGCTCAGGATACTGGTGTACGGGGGTAGGAGGATACCGGTAATTGTTGTTGAGAAGCTCATACTGATTCGGAAGCTCAGCATCGATAAACCGAGTAGAAGACTTGGAGAGCTACTTTCACTCAAGGTCATCAAGACACACCTACCCTATAGGGTGTTCCCAGATGAGGTATAGTCGTGAAATTAGGAGGATGATCTACTTCGAAGCCTACGGCTTCAACCCAGTAGTATATGCGGGAAGAAGGTATATAGCATGCGATGGGTTAATACTGTCCTCCTTCAGGCCAGTTAAGGTCCTCATACCCTACGATATCTACGAATATCTACGCAAAGCCAGGGTTAAGAAGTACGTGGCAATTAAATCAACATCAAATAAGCGCATCACTATCTCAACTCGTGACATAGTGGTCAGTATCTATGATAGAAAGAGGCTTAAACAAATAACTAATAAAGAATCGACGATACCTGAACGAATAGATATGAGGCTTAGAACTACTTCTAGGGACAGTGAGATGTACTTCGTGCCGTGGAACGAGATCCCCTCATTCCTACTATCGACAGGTAAGAAGATGATACTACTAGCGCTGTACTATGTACGCTCAAGCCTAGGGATGAAGATGTTTAAGTTCGACAATTATAGCTCTATAGAAAAACTTGCGAAGAAACTTAGATACATAGAAGGACTGTTAATTAATCATCGAGAAGCCTTCGTCTATGTACCGCGTCCAGAGAGATATATCCACTATAATGATGTTCGCAGAGCATTGATATCACTGAGATACCCACTAGCAGAAGTAAATGCAGAGATGCATAGCTATGAAGAACTTGAGGAGGAAGAAAGCACATACGAGGACGAAGAAGAGGAATTACCGATATGAGGTGTCTTAGTTGACTTACATATATTTCTTGGTAGGCATGGTGAACACCTCTTGAGGGGTGTGTAATGATGCGATGAAGCTGTGTACACGCCTTTAAAGCATGTCTTAACTTCAAGGCCGTTACGAGAGTTGCACGCAACATGGCATATAGTTATGAGACCTAATCATCCTGGCAAGGAGGTCAAAGTACTTAGTGCTGAAAACTCTCATAACAGACTTCACCATGTTATCGCATCCTGGCTCTAATTCCGCGATAACTGCCATAGTGGAGGATCATAACTCCTCAATGAGCCTATATATCCAAGCCTTAAGGTCTCAAAACAGCCCTTGAAAACCTCATGGGAGGTCTCAAGATAGCCATGGAAATGCCTAGAAATAATACAATTCCTTGTGACTATACGAAGCGCTATATTTATTATCTTCTATTATAGAATTCTCTGGTATGCTACCGTTAAGTGAGTCTTAGCTATGTCTATACCAGTACCATCGTAACCTGTATCTCTAGCTCTTATAGTGATTACAGCGTCGGTTAGTGAAGCTTCTGAGCTTCAACCTCTATACTGAGTGTTAGCGTTACTGTAAGAGCTACTATGAAGACTATATACAGAAGCTTCTTCACGTACATGGCTCTCACTCATAGATTACTATCGCGTTTGTTGGTACTCCAATCTTAACGCCTTTGGACTCCAGCATCTTCAGCACTTCGCCGAGCTTCGTCAGCTTGACGAGCACTATCGCGTCTGTTTCGATGGTGGTAAACGAATCTTTACCGCATCTGGGAACCTATTGACTAACTCATCCACTACCTCCTTCACGTTCATGCCTTTGCCAGTATTGTGTTACTAATAATCAGGGATATTTAGAGATGTTACCTATATCTACGTAAGTACTTCCCTCTATGGTTCTGCACTGATTGCTTAATGGTTTGGAGCATATAGTTGCTATGGCTTTTATTGTTCCTTTGAACGGTTTTGTTACTATGTAGTAGTACTCATTGACGATGCTCGTCTTTGGCGGTACCCTACTGTAACCCAAGTCTAGCGTGCATGCTACCGTTAGTGGGAATACGTAGCCTTCCTCAGCAACGACCTTCGGTAATGTAATCGGGTTCTTAACCCTCCACGTAATAGGCTTGAAGCTATTATTGTGTATCGTTGCGTTAAAGAGTACTTCACAGAAGGCATTAGTCATGTAGTACACAGGCTCATCGCCGTTATTAACAAGCTCTATGACCACCTTTAGAACAGCTATATCGGTTCGAAGCCAGTCAACCGTCTGCTTTACATCAAGGCCAGCTGGAAGAGGAAGTTGCGATCTAATGAATTCCCTGGCGATAGATAGTATTTCGGGATTGTTGATAACGGTGTAATTAACCTTTACCACGACATTATCATACCAAACCTTACTACCTATAGAGGTGACAGATCTAGACTCGGTACTCTGATCAATGCCAACCGAAGATATTGTTTGACTTACACCATGCTGCAAGTAGCGATAGTATACTGTACTGGCTAGGATCACTAGGATTATCAAAACTAGGGCAATAACTGCAGGTCTTAGCATCATCGCCACCAGAAATAAACCTAGACAACCTATAATAAAATACTAATCTTTGGAACACATCGTCAAAAACCTCGAACACCTATAAAAATAGTATCAGCATGCTCATCAGATATAACCATTTAAGCATAAATTGGGTAGTAAAGAATGGATAAGAATAATAGGTTTAATGTACATTATTTAATAAAAATACTTGTGTTTAGCTATAACTGCTATTATAACACCTACTGCTATGATTACTAATAACGTAATTAGTTGATGAGGTACCACATATTCTTCATTATAATGCGGTATCGTAGATACGGCGCTTTGGGATTGCTCTTCTATTTGCACGAGTTTTGTTCGTGCTTCAGATAATGGTTTGTCTGCACTTGATGTTGTACTTACAGGTATCATTAGTTTCGGTATTTTAGCTATCATTATGAGTATTTCCTGCCATGGTAGGTACTTCCTTATTAGTGGGTTTAGCTTCTTTACTTCTCCTACAACATAGTCGACAGCTTCATTGAACGTCATGTTCTTTTCTCTAGCTAGTTCTTCTATGCATGCCGCATTGATTATTATTGATGTACCGTAGATCCCTTCGCCGAAGGAGGAGAAGCAGGGCACCTCACCTAAGGCGTCCAGCATCTCCGTACGCTGGTATGGGCCTCCGGGCGGTAGCCACCCGAGCTTCTCAATAACGACAACCCTCTCGCTAATATTCTCGAAGTACTGGTGGGCTAGCTTAGCGAGCTCATCGATGTCTAGCTTACTAGCTCCTCCAACAACTACGTAAATACTATTGTTCTCGGCGAAGAGCTTCATCTCTGCTGGCGTCAAACCCCTGTGACTGATGTCCTCGAGGAAATCCTTGATACGCTCGTGAAGCTTCGCAGCGTCTTTACTTAGGCTTTTAGTCTCGTTAGCCTTAACAACGTATGAGCCATCTACCCACGCTACGTGGATTACTACCTCTGGTTTCTCTATGTGTAGGTAGGGTGCTACCTGGTTAAGCGCTGCATCATCGAACTCGCTGTACTTCATATCGGGTAGCACCACCAGCCAATAACCATTGCCGAGGTCCTTAAACAGAGACCTATTAACCTTAATAACAACGAGACCCCCATAATCACTAATAATCCATGGTTTCAAATCATTCTGCTCACTAACCCTCGATTCTGTCTTAATCTCTGAAATATCCTCAGGTTCCGCTACTAGGGGTATCGATGGGTATACGTTCGTGAAGATCACTAGGAATTCCCTGGAGGGTATGTACTTCCTCAGTAGCGGTGTCACATCCCGTAACCTACTTACTAAGTCCTCTATGACCCGATCTAGGGAGATTCCAGTTTGGTTCGCTATTTTCTCTACGCATCTCTGGTTGAACACTATTACGACTCCGTAAGGTGTTTCTGCGAGTGATGTGAAGCACGGTATCGCTATTAACTCCTCGTACATGTCTTGGGCGTCGAAATACGACGGTATTCTACTAGGACTTATAACCTCCTGAATCACGACACGCTTTCCAGTAGTAGCGCTACTGATCACTTTAATGAGCTTCTCAATCCCTAACTCGCTAACACTTCTATGGTCTACCTGTAGCCATAGAGACCCATCGCTAAGGGTATTAACCCTGAGCATAGCATTCCTCAGACCTGCATTTACAAGTGCTGACACAATCTCTGATACATCTCTAGACATGGAACCGCGTAGCGTACGTAGCTTACCATCCTCTACAGCTATGTCAGTAGCCTGAACAACACTACAGCCAACTATGTCGAGAATCCTCTCAGCAATATCAATCCTATCGATATCCCCAAGGACAGCTACCCAGAAACCACCTACATACCTCAGAGCGGACTTATTTAAGACAAGTAGGGTCACGTTACCATACCTATGGACGATGTAGAGGCCGTATACAGAGCTATCAGCGTGAACAGCAGCACCTCCAGCCGACAACGGCTGTACGTACAGCACTTGCATAACCAGTAGGGCAATTAGAGCTACGCGAAGAACCCTAGCCATAAACTTAACGTCCTTAAATAACATTACCATAGCCCTAGCTATACAACCACCACTAAAACCTAACAATTATATTCTATAAGATACTATAGCTTAGAACATATTTGTCAAGAATATCGAACATTCTATTCACAGTATTCCACCATACATAATAATCCCTTGAAGTGGGGTTTGAAGTCCGCTTGAGATTAACACCATTTATGTAGACTATTCTAGGGTCATTCTTTAAATTATTAAAAGGAAAGGGAAGTGTTTTATCCCCTAGAGTGATAGTATTTCTATGGTGGGCCTCATGTCTATGTTTGTTTATCAATTCTCTAGATACTAGATATATGTCTCAGCTGATTTCATCAATGATTATATATTATATCTAGAACTAGGCATTGAACTTTAGAACTTTAAGTACTAGGAAGTGTTAGGGAACTCTTACTAAGCTCTCCACTTTATTATCTAGTTACTAGTTGATCAATCTGCAATTCTCTATGATGTTTATTAATTCTTCCTTAATGCAGATAACACAGTCCAGTAGTGCTGGTATTCTGAGTTTATTCATTCGCTGAATGTGTTTGAGGTCCTCTACTATGGTCTTATACGTGGGATTGTTTTATTGTATTGAATTAAGTAATAGCGACTGTAGGACGTTATTTAAGGTTATCTATTTAACTATTACTTTAGTTTAATTATTATGGTGGTAAACATGCTAGACGTACTGAGCCTTTTATTAGGTTACCTTTTCTGGTTTGTTCTGCTAGCTCTTGCTCTATCTCCGTACATGTCTACTAGAGCCCTACAGAGTGCTAGGTTTAGGCTTATATCACTTATCGAGAGAAAGTATGGCCATAGAGTGATTACTCTAATACATAGGCAGGAGAAGATAGGCATATTCGGAATACCTATCCATAGGTACATAGATATTGAGGACTCAGAAGCTGTTATCAGGGCTATAAGGACGACACCGCCAGATAAGCCTATAATGATGATACTCCATACACCTGGAGGATTAGTGTTAGCAGCTTCTCAGATAGCTCGGGCGCTTAAGGCTCACCCAGCTAAGAAGGTGGTTGTCGTACCTCACTATGCAATGTCAGGTGGTACGCTAATAGCGTTAGCGGCTGATGAGATAATAATGGATCCCAACGCTACCTTAGGACCTCTAGACCCTCAATTAGTAGGGCCTAACGGTATGTACATGCCGGCTCCATCAATTATTAAGGCGGTTAAGGAGAAGGGTGTTGATAAGGTAAGTGACACTATGTTAGTACTAGCTGATGTAGCTGAAAAAGCGATGAATCAGGTTAAGTCGTTCATAATAGAATTAATTGAAGATAAGGTAGGTAAGGAAAAGGCCGAGGAAATAGCTGATAAGTTAGTTAGTGGTTACTACACTCATGACTACCCAATAACAGTAGATGAACTTAGGAAGATGGGTATTAAGGTAAGTACTGATGTACCTCCGGAGGTTTATGAACTAATGGAGCTTTACCCGCAGGCTAAGGCCATGAGACCTGGAGTTGAGTACATACCGCATCCATCAATGCCTAGAGGTGAAGGTGAGAGGAGAAGGCATTAGCCTTAAAATAATTTATGTGTACTATTTTTCTCCACGTAATATCCTTGGTAATGATCGCATATAAGGAGGTTTCGCTACACCC
>CAZTPV010000004.1:0-5618 GCA_964615085.1 uncultured Desulfurococcales archaeon | reverse complement strand
CCTCATCAGCCTTCCTACCCATTATCGTGAGGGCTCTCTTCATCCTAGCTAGTGTGTTAGACTTAGCCACCTTGATGACTAGCCTCCAATACTCTCTATCCTCAACCATTTCATCAGCATAGACTACTCTTATCCTTGAAGTATCGATGCCGACTGCGCTAAGAACGTGGATAACATGTTTTGCAGCAAGCCTTATTAAGTCTAGGTCACCACCCAGCTTATCGTTTATCCATGCATGCCATGTTGCTGCAAGTAATGTGAAATCTACACCAGCGTTAATTAGATCATTAACCTTAAAAGCCCATATCAGCCAGCCGATATGGAATAAGCCACTAGGCTCAAAACCTAAGTATGCTTTAAGCTTCTCGCCAGCCTCAATCTTATCCTTAAGCTCCCTGTACGTTACTACCTCAACAACATTCCTAGTTATCAGCCTAAGCCTATCCTGTACATCCATTACGTCGACCCCGAACAGTCCACTACGGCACAAGTCTTAGGCTTATATACTGCTAGCGATTTAAAGACTATGCTGTGGAGCCCCGCCTTGAGAGAGCCTAGCTGAGACCCCTAGAAGAGGGGTCAATGAGGCTAGGTGTTAGGGGCGGGGCACATAGGCTTATTCCAACACTGAAACTCTAAGATTGCAATGTATAATATCTTATTTCAGCTACTGCGACGGGATACTCTATACCTCTAGTGGCTAGTACTTCTGGTTTAACTTCTCCCAGGATACCTTCTAGACCTTTCTTTGTACGAATTAAAGCTACTCTACCATTAATTAATAGTGGGTGATTAGTTGGTTTTACCTCGACAATTTCATCACCAAGCATTCTCACAACACCATACACGATTGCTTGAATATCCTCATAGCCTACCTTCTTATCCATTATCAATACTGCTAGTAGTCTTAGGTAGTCAATGGTCTTAGGCTCTCTAACCCTATAGGCTTCACCTATCTCAAAGACCTTAAGGGGTATTATGTGCTGGTTCTTCTCAGCGACCTTGAGTAGATGGGGTATGAGTGTCGCTCTTACACATTCAAGCTCACTGCTTACGGGGTTACTTACCACTATAAGCTCCTTTCTAGGCACCCCAGCTTCCTCTTGCTCTCTGCAACTAGTTAGAGTAAACGTGTATACTTCTTGGAAGCCGTAACCCACTAGTATTCTCCTAAGCTTTCTCTCCAATACCCTAAAATGCAGGTAGCCGCCACGCATCATTCTTAAAGGCCTTATCGACTTGAACTTCTCGTATCCAATGGCTATTGCTATCTCCTCAGCAATATCAACCCAGTGTAGAATATCAAGCCTATACCTTGGCACAAGTACTTGAAGGTTATCACCCTCACCGACGACATCCATTCTCATCGCTGATAACACTTCTCTAACGAGGTTTGCATCTAACTCCACACCAAGAAGCTTAGAGGCTTTACGGATATCGAGGGTTACTCTAAGAGGCTCTAGCCTAGGCGTTTTCCTCGAGGAGCCTTTAGCGACAACCTCTACTACACCTATCTTCCTATCTAGGCTTTTTTCAGCTAGAGTTGTAGCTAATAGTGCTGCTACATCATCTACTATCCTCTCATCGATCCCAGTGATATCGACGAATAGGTTTCTAGTACTTGTTGTCACTTTAGTCTCCTCAGAATTAATCACTGGAGGCATTGATATTATTACGCCATTCGACTCTAAGACTGGGTGCATTGATTTCCTTAACGATATAGAGCCATACTTCCTACCCTGCTCGGTCTCCCTAATGACCTGGCTAAGACTCATTATTCTACCGTAACCTAGAGGCTTCATGTACTCGCTTTCAATATCAGCCATCCTATACCTTATCTCCCTTGATGGTATTTTATCTAGGTCATGTATGCCTATAGCTACTCTAACTCTATCACCACCTACACTATGATGTACTCTTTCCTGGAACTCCATGATTTCAGCAATATCATCATTACTTAGATTGACATTGTACACTGCAAAGCCGGCTACGTAGGGCCTAGTTTCAACGTTTTCAACAACAATCCTTATATCGGAGCTAACGATGTTGTATCTTGGTAGCCCCTTCTCGATTCCCAATAGCCCCTTTAACGCTCTTGCAAGGCCCTCATGAGTATATAAATCTACTCTATCAACCTCCAACTCTACTTCAACATAGTTCTCAGTTACTGTTTCAACTTCGGCTTTAAGCTTCTCAAGGAGTTCAGTAAGCTTAGAGAGATCTAAGTCCACCCCTACAAGCTTTCTAATCCTCTCAACATCATATCTGATGATAGGCACTCACAATACACCTCCACGTGGAGATTAAAATAATATGGGTATTCTTCTTAGCATGGAGATATCCATGCTATATAAGTGCCTTATGTCCTTCACACCATATACAGCCATAGCTATTCTCTCTAATCCTATACCCCATGCTGCAACCGGATAGTCTATACCTAGCGGTTTTACGACTTCAGGTCTAAAAATACCACAACCTAGAGCCTCTATCCATTCACCAGCAACTCTCACATAACCCTCGGCTGAGGGCTCGGTGAAGGGGAAGTAAGCTGGCCTAAACTTATACTCCTTTATGCCAAGACGCTCAAAGAACTCGCTTAGCAGTGATAGTAGGTAGCTGAAGCTTGTATCCTCCTCACAAGCTATGCCGTCAAGCTGATGGAATTCTGGTAGGTGCTTAGGATCAATAGACTCAACACGATACACTCTACCAATAGTGAATACTCGGAATGGGGGATTAGGCTTAGATGCAAGAGTCCTCGCAGATACAGATGTTGTATGGCTTCTAAGAACCATTCTTAACGCCTTCTCAAGGCTCCACTTGTAGCCCCAGCCTCTAGACCCATTAACGCCTGTTTCATGAGCCTTTGCAACCCTTAATGCTAAGTCTAGAGGTATGTCACCAGTGCTGGGATTACTGAGATAAAATGTATCTGTAGGCCTTCTAGCCGGATGATATTGTGGCTGGAACAGTGCATCATAAACCCAAAACTCCGTGTCAACTGCAGGGGCATCAACTTCTTGAAAGCCCATCTCAACCATCACATCTCTAACAAGCTCGATGAAGTCTACTAGTGGATGCGTACGTCCTGGGTATATAGTGGGAGGGCTAGCAGTAACATCGTATGATCGTAGTCTTACTCTTCGCCACTCACCACTAGCAAGCAGCTCATGTGTTAAAGCACCAACCTCCAATACAACTCTATCTAGTAGGCGTGTAGGCTCATCAACAAGCATTACACGAGTTACACGTGTGCGACGACGCTCTATAAGCCCTCTACGAGTTAGCAAGCGAATTAGGCTAGGGCTAGGCGTACCACCAGCTATGATCTCTTTTAGGGCATCCCTCTCCTCAGCCTTAGCCCTAGATGCATCAACAAGTAACTTAACGACACCACTCTCTACTTTAACCCAGCCCTTACGGACAGCATTTACTATGGCTATTCTCGCTTCATCACCTAAACGCTTTATGACAGTATCAACATCTATTCTACCACCACTAGACGCTAACAGCTTAACAAGCTTCTCTTCGGGAAAGCCTTCATGAAGGTATCTTAAACCTTCATCGGTAACCCTATACTCTTCACGAAGCTCCTCAGCGAGTTTTAGAAGCCCCTTAGAGCTAAGAAGCCTAACGATACTTTCAAGCCAACTTCTATCAACACCCAGGATTCTTGATAAGTCAGTTACACTATACCATGTGTTAGGCTTAACACCCTTAGCTACAAGAAGTTTAAGTAGCTTATACTCCGCCTCTGAGACGCTAATATACCCGCTCAACACCTACCAGCCTACCCTTGGACACACTCTCTATCAGAGTTAAAGCTTGCTCTTAAACGTAGGAGAAACTTTATGGTTGTAGCCCATGTATAGTCTTCCAGACTAGGCTACTAGCAACCTGGGGTGCATATTAGATGGGCTACATCAAGTGGCTTGGGCATGCAGCTTTTGAGGTAAAGCTTGACAAGTACCTCATACTAATAGACCCCTGGCTTACAAACCCCCTATCACCTGTTAAGCCAAGTGACTACAAGGAGAATGTAGACCTAATAATAGTTACACACGACCATGGAGACCACCTTGGAGAGAGCATTGAGCTTTTAAGGCTAAACCCTAGGGCGAAATTCCTATCAGTGTATGAGATAGCAAACTATGTAGCAGAGAGAGTTGGAGCTCAAGAAAGGGTTATTGGAGCTAATATTGGTGGTTCAATAAAGGTTCCGGAGATTGATCTGAGGATAGCGCTAGTACCAGCAACACATAGCTCAACTAGAGGGGTACCTTGTGGCGTAGTACTAGTGGGTAATGAGGCAACAATATACCATGCAGGAGATACAGGCTTAACGGCAGAAATGCAGTATGTAGCGGAAATCTACAGGCCTAGCATAGCTATGCTGCCTATAGGAGGCCACTTTACAATGGATGTTGTTGAAGCTGCTAAAGCTGTGGAAATACTGAAACCCGATGTGGTTATACCAATGCACTATAACACATTTCCACTAATAAAAGCTGATCCCAATGAGTTTAAGAGGATTGTTGAACAGAAGGGCTTAAAGACGAAAGTGGTTATATTGAAGCCAGGCGAAACCTACACCTTCTAACTAACATGACGTCGCTGAGTACAATCACACTTAACGTTTTTAACCATGCTCCCTTAACCTTCTACAATCTAGCTAAACCAGCTTCACGGGATACTTGCAGCTAGTAATGTCAAGGAGGGTTAAGAGCTAGGCCATGGCCCAGAAAGTTATTGATGAAGAGGCTCTAAAAGCCTATATCAAGGCTGGGAGGATAGCAGCAAGAGTACGAGATGAAGCAGCGAGAATGATTGAAGAGGGTTTACCACTCATAGAGCTAGCTGAGAGCATTGAGAGGAGGATAAGAGAGCTAGGAGGAGAGCCAGCATTCCCATGCAATATATCAATTAACAGTATTGCTGCACACTATACCCCCTTAATAGACGATAATACGCGTATACCTGAAGGAGCTGTTGTTAAAATAGATGTTGGAGTTCACGTAGACGGCTATATAGCTGATACAGCTGTTACAGTATCTCTAGATCCTAGCTATGAACCCCTTATAGACGCTGTAAGAGATGCACTAGAGAATGCATTAGCTATAGCTAAGCCTGGAACAAGATTCTGCGACATAGGTAGGGTTATTGAGGACACTATAAGGAGGTACGGGTATAGACCTGTCATTGATCTTAGTGGGCATAGCTTAGATAGGTATAGGATCCATGCAGGTGAGAGTATACCAAACTTTCACGATAGACTAGCTGTAAGGAGACTTAAGCCCGGAAAGGCTTACGCGATTGAACCCTTCGCGACAAATGGTGTTGGAAGGGTTAGACACGGTACGCTTGTAACTATATACGCTTATACTGGGTCTCCTATACGTAGGAGGCTTAAGAAACTAGACGAGGAGGATGTGAGATTAGCTGCTGAGATAGTTAAGAGGTTTAGAACACTACCTTTCTGTGAACGATGGCTTAGAGATCTAGGGGACTTCATGGAGATTAGGTCTAGACTCGAAAAACTATCCCGTAAAGGACTACTCTACCCATACCCCATACTGGTTGAGGCATCAAACGGTATTGTAGCGCAGTATGAACACACT
>CAZTPV010000003.1:0-3168 GCA_964615085.1 uncultured Desulfurococcales archaeon | reverse complement strand
CAACCTCATACCACACTCTCTTAACAGCTAGTGCAAGTTCTCTCGAGAGTAGCGGCGGTAGCCCTAATGGTGAGAAGACCCTCTTTGAGATACTAGCTAGTGTTGTAATAGTGGTCATAAACCATCATCCAACCATACTCCTAATGCTAGGGCGGTAGTCGAGAGAGATAGTATGATGTTATTTCTCGTGCAAACTCCTCATAGGATATAGCTCCTCTACGTAGTAGGTCCTCGAGAATCCTCTTACGTTCTTCAACCTCCCTCTCAATAATGCTTGGATCTACAACCCTATGCTCAGCTATCCTCTGTAGCACGATACTCGTATTCCTTGAGAACGTGTCTGTAAGCTCTCCAGTCCATCTAAACGCAGTGTTGAAAGTGACTTTCCTCCTGTATGAGTCTACCTCAACTACCTCAGAGACCTCAAGTACTCTCCTAACTATTCTACCACGTACTCGGACACGGTTAATGTATACGAAAGCATCTATAGAGCCTATATGTTCTATTGAGACGTTCATTGGTGGTGATGTAAGCCTCGCTATAGCTGCATTAATGCTTTCAGCATGCATTGTTGTTAATCCACCGTGACCCGTTGCAACAGCTTGGAAAAAGACGTAAGCCTCCTCACCGCGAATCTCCCCAACAATTATGTAGTCTGGTCGCTGTCTCAGACTTGAGGCAACTAAATCGTATAGTTTAACACCACTACCTGGAGGTGCTACAAGTGGAACCCAGTGTGGGTGTAATAGGTTAAGCTCTCTAGTCTCCTCTATAGTTATGATCTTCATTGATGGGAGGATAAGCATTGCTAAAGCGTTAAGTAGTGTTGTTTTACCCGCTCCAGTCGGACCAAATATGACAATACTCCTCTTATTCTCAACTAGGTACCAGAGGTAAGCTGCTAGATTAAGGTCTATAGTCCCATTAGCAACTAGCTCTAGTATCGTGAAGGGGGTGGCTCTAAACTTCCTAACAGTTATAGTACCACCAGAGGAGGCTACATTGCCTAGTACTAGGTGGGCTCTATAGCCTTCTGGGGTTATCGCATCAGCTATAGGCCTTGTAGCTGAGAGTTGAACTCTACCTCTGACTGCAAAACGGTTTATAAGATCCCTCATAACCTCTCCACTGCTAATTTTAACCGTTGTCTTTATGTTCTCATACTTCGTGTGCCAAACATATACATTGTATCCTACGCCAGGAACACTTATATCCTCTACCTGAGGGTCCCTCATCATAACCTCTAGAGGCCCGTAGCCGATGTGGTCCCGGTAAAGATAGTATGCTATCTTCTGGATACTAAGCCTACTAAGCCTCCTTTGAAGCTTAAACCTTCTAAGACCCTCTCTTAAAACCTCAAGGATTATAGCATGAGGCTCCTTGAAAACAAGGTCAGGATTACGAGGTATGTAGTAATCATGCATAAACTTTTTAAGCTTAAGTAGAGCAAGCAACTCCATCCTATTCAATGGCGGCTCCACAGGAGCATAGACTAGCTCTCCGTTCCTCTCCCCTATAGTGACGTAAAGTCTGATACCCTTAACAGGAGACTCAACTTCATAGAAGTCTAAAACATGATCTACCAGTGGTTGAGGCTTACCACTACCACCTACTGTGTAGTTATCACTGTATGCTATCGGCCATGCTAAGTCCTCTCTGTACACTATTACTTCATCCCCTCATCCAAGTGGGTGGAGCCGCACGGGGGCGTCGGGGTCGCTCCACCTCTCTTCACATATCAGCACGTCCCTGCGTACCCCATGCCACCCGTGCGGCTCCATAACATATTAGTTAGGGGAAGAGAGGTTCAAAGTTCTATCTCTCACTTAAAGGGGGCTCGGCTGGTCTTACTCTAGCTGGTTCTTTCCCTGCCTGCCCCCTTAAGGATCTCTAGCAACTCTTCCTCCTCACTAGGCTTCTTCCTTGCTGAGCGGATTGCTAGAATTATGAGGCCAGCTATGCTTGCTATTAAGGCTACTAGTGCCCCAAGCATTATAGGGTTGGATTTCACTCTTTCCACGAACATGGTTAGCTGTGGTGGTAGTATCTGTTTCCCTTGTACTGCTGTCTTTACAGGAGGAGTGTATGTTGGTAATGTTGTTTGAGTCCTTAAGCTAGTTAGTGTTGTTGTTGGCGTTGGTGTTAGTGTTGGTGTTAGTGGCATAGTTATCTCGATTATCTTCTCTTCAGGAATGCTTATTGTTCTTCTCACCTTAATTCCTCCATAGACTACAGTTACATTATACTCTCCGGCTGGTAGTCTTAGTAGAGTTGTTCCATTGAATGTCGTCTTGTTCTCCTCTACAAGCTTTACTCCATTAAATGCCTTACCCGACACTACTACTATAGCTCCTTTAGCGGGCTTGGATGCAGCTAGTACTATTACCTTTAAGCTGTACAGTGCTGGCTTAAGTTGAGCCATTATAGCTGTCTGCTTACCAGCTTTAATTGAAACCTGCTTAGATGTCGCCTCATAGTATTCTGCCATTATGGTTACATTGTATTTTGCGGGAGGTAGTTTAAGTGATAATGGAGCTCTAAGCACTACGCATCTATGACTACTACAGATCCTCACTAGGGCTCTAATGGTCTTGCCAGTGGCAGAGTCTACTGGTACTACTTGGAGCATACCCGTATACGGCTTTAACAGTACGTGGACAAGGGTTTGATTAGGCTTAAGGACTAGTTTTGATGATTGAAATCCTCTAGCTCTAACTAGTATGTCGTAGCTTATGTTCGCTCCTAAACTTAAGCTCACACAGCCATTTGAGGATGTTAATGACGTTAATACCACCTTACCATCATAGGCTACTGATACTAGAGCTAGTGGTACTGGTCCACGACCGAAACCTAGTCCCTGGGGGTCACCACTACTCATAACACATATCTTGACTCTTCTAACTGGTATGATTAGTTTAACTTGCTTTGAGCTGCTAGGGGTAAGGGTAATATTTCTTACCGCAACTCCATAGTAGTCTGCCATGAGCTTAAACTTGTATGTTCCCGGAGGGGCGAGAACAGTAAGACTAGGAGACCTTGGGCTAACTTTAATGATTACGCGTGGTTTAAGTATGCTACACTCCCCGGAAACGCATAGGACTTGAAGCTTTGCCTCTATAGGTACTCTAACTCTGATCTCTACATGGGCTAGTCTCTCAGCATACCACC
>CAZTPV010000002.1:0-7243 GCA_964615085.1 uncultured Desulfurococcales archaeon | reverse complement strand
CGTAACCTCTACCGGATAACCTTGCAAACACCTCTCTTAGCCACGGAGGGCTACGCTTACTAGCCTCCTCCCTCGAGCTAATACTTGACCTTACAAGCTCCTTCAACTCTTTAACCTCTTTAGCAACCTCTTCAACTTTCTTAGTGAGCTGTTTAACCTCAAACTCGATGGCTTCAAGCCTCTCATTAAGCGATAGCGGTAACATTGTTCCCGAAGTACTAATCCTTAGCTGACTAATCTCTTTGACTAACTCTTCAACAAGACTCCTTACTAGCGCTTCTGGATCAATACCACTACTACGTGCTGCTCTACCTACTTGCTTAATAAATTCGTCGAGCCTCCTAATCGACACATGATGCACCTCACTCTAGGAGAGCATCCAGGTTAAAGTAAATCTTGCTGGTAATAGTATATGTGTATTAAGGCCTCTTAGGGATTTGTTTTAGGAAATTTTACAGAGGGTGTGTAAGCTTAATCTTATTTTACCAGAGCCTCTGCACACCTAGCTGGAGCCTCTAGAGGGAGTTTCACTAGTAGGACTGGGGATGAAAGTGTTGAGTCTAGATAGGAAGCTAGTACCAGTAAGGGTTACAAGCATAAATGATCTGGCAAGGATAGCTGCTAGCATAATATCACTTGGACAGATAGCATATATTGTGAGATTCCCTAACCCTAATGGGGAAGGCGTTGTCTATGGACTTATAGCAGTGCTTAGGGACTATTACAATCTGTATGGCTTACCGATGATGTACTATTATGTTGATGAGAAGGGTAGTATGGATGATGGTAACTACATACTGGTAAAAGTGGATGATAAAGGTGAACACATAGAGGTATCTAAGGCTACAAGAGCAGGGTGGGTTCCTGTACCAGTAATCAATCTTCAGAAAAAGCCAGACTTCATACCCGACACCCTCTAGAGGCAAAGTATACCGATTAGCTAGGGGATTATACAAGCGTATTACGAGTCTAAAAACTGTTAGGAAGCGTTAAGCTTAATAAGCAGTAACACATGGGGCTCGGGTTTATAAACTTATCGCTACTGATAGAGAGAGTCGGGTGAAACTATGAGGCTCGTAACAGTGAAAATGCCTGAAACCTACCTTGAAGGTTTAGACGAGCTCGTAAAGTTGGGTAGGTATAGTAGTAGGAGTGAGGCCATAAGGGTTGCTGTAAGAGAGCTACTCAAGAGGGAGCTTTGGGGTTTACCAGAAGAGGCTACAAGACCAGAACCTTCATTTGTTCACAGAGTTGAGCCTCGAAGAGTTGTAGTTTAAAATCACAGATACTATCGTAGTTTTAACGGTATCTTAAACCTACACTCCTCACCTATACCCCATTGTACGTTCCTAGAAATGGTTTTTGGATCCACCTTCACCTTATAGAGTTCTGTTAAAAAGCCTATTATTAGTCCTGGAATTGGGCAAGCCGTACCCTTAATATCGTATCCACCTACTCTCTTAGGACACACATTACACTTCTTAACCGTGAGCAGCAGTATTCCATTCTCATACTCCACTTCAACTTTTTCCGCAAGTCTTAAAGCTTCATTAAGTTCTTTGATAGAAGCCACTAAATCTGAACTACCAATGTCTAATCTACGTGCTAATTCAGTACCAGCGTAAAATGATGCTATGTTAACCATAGCTTGAGCAGCACTACCAACTACCCTATAGATGCCATATGAAAATCCTATGAGTAAACTCGACGTTATAGGGTTTAGAGGTTTCATACTTTTACCGCCTCCTCTCCTACTCACTGCTATTTCTAACTAGAAAATATTTTTAACGCTAATGAGTTTGAGAGGTATCTTGCAACAAGCTATTGAGTAAAGGAGTGAGCGGGGGTGGTGGACCGGCCGGGATTTGAACCCGGGACCTCTCGGGTGCGAACCGAGCGCTCTTCCAGGCTGAGCTACCGGCCCCTCCAAAATACTTTCTCTTGTTTTAGAGCAACCGGGGTTATAGTATCTATCTTGTAATCCTGTGTCAGCTGTCCCTCGCTTAATCACCTAGCTTCATTACATTCGGCCCATCAGTTCATCATCCTAGCTATGGATTCTCCAGCTATTGACTATTCTCCATAGTAATTTAATCATTTTATTATAGTTTTCTCTTGTTGAGCAAGCATATATTATTGCTGTGTGATCTGTCTTGGGGTCATAGAAGGTTATGAAGAATCCTCTAAGGGTTACTTGCTCATAAGGTTTAACGTCACTTCTACTAATCATACCACCATACATTAGAAATGCTTTATAGCCTTTAAACGTGATTATCGTTATGTTCTTTACGAGGTCAACGTATGTGTATGGATGGTTGCAACCATGCAGTCCTAGCCACACGTTTTGATCCCATTTAGCGAACTCTGATACTAAGCCAACATCTCTAGGATCATGGTATCCTTGGACCCAGTACATGCCAACCCATACTTGGTATCCAGGGCTACCTCTCTTGAACCTATCTATGGGGTAGTAGTAGGTGTTTGTACCTTTAACGCCTAGGGGTAGCCAAACGAAGTCCATTTTATGTGTTCTAAAGAGTAGCCATCCCTTATGCTCTGGGAAGAGGCTTGCTATGGAGAAGTCAGAGTAGTATACAGCTATCCATGATATAGCAGCTACTATTATGAGGAGCGCTACTGATACTATAAGAGTGCTTCTCCTGGCTTTGCTTATGGCATTGTGTAGCCCTAGTGCAGTGATGTAGCAGAATAGAGCATCAAGTGTGAGTACCATAAACCCTCTTGACCTAAAGATTGTTGCAACGTAATTCCATGTATGCGTTAGGCTCATGTAGAGTATGAACCATAGGGTTGAGTAGAGGAGCGCTAATACCATAGCGGAAATGTAACGTAGCTTCTCAAATCTACGTACTACTATAACCGCTATGGAGAGTATCACCGGTATCCATAGAGCGAACACGTAGACCTTGTAGTAGACTGCTAGTAGGAGGTATGAGGCTATGGATGCTAGAAGGCTGTAAAGGGGAGTTAACGTCATTGATGCGATAAATATACCTATACTATCGTAGAAGCCTGGAATATGGAGGGCATCAGCAAGCGTTCTTGCTGCAAGAGAGGCTAGAATGGATAACACTATGATTAGTATGGTCTTCTCCCTCACACCTTTCAACCTCCTAGCTAGCCATAATCATCATACCTACTTAACTTATTGCTTGCCTAAAAACGTTTAAAACAAGTGATAAAGTAGTACACCTACCTGCTATGCTCATAATCTTGGATTAGGCTCCTCAGTTAGGAAGTCTTCGCCACCAGCTAGTACTTGTTGAACCACTGCATAAAGGTCGTCAAGACCGTACCCTGAAATAGCTGAGACGAATCTTGTTAATGATGGAGCTGATTCTGGAGGTAGGAGTGTCTCAATAGCCTTTGAGACTGCATCTGCGAAACTAGGTTCAACACCAGAAGAGGATAACATATCATAGAGTTTTGCTGGGTCTGAGAGCATTTCCTCAATCTCCCTCATAGTGTCAT
Organism: uncultured Desulfurococcales archaeon; assembly: GCA_964615085.1. GTDB lineage: Archaea > Thermoproteota > Thermoprotei_A > Sulfolobales > Pyrodictiaceae > CAZTPV01. Next base: position 3,751 of record CAZTPV010000002.1, on the reverse strand, counting down.
CGTCTAGGAGATCAGCTTTAGATATCACTATGACCTGTGGTAGCTTAAGCCTAAGTTGTGTCGAGAAAGCCAATAGCAGGCTTGAAGCTAAGCTTGAGGGTTTTGAGGCAAATACCGCATCTATTAAGAATATTGTAACAGCCTTTGAATCACCAAGAATCATTCTAAGTACTTGAGGTCCACTCTCCCTGAAAGCAAAGAGCTCCATTTGACCAGGAGTATCTATTAGGACGTAGTTGGCTTTGAAACTCTCAATATCACTCTTTATAGCATCGATATGATTTACTAAACTATCTACAGCCACTATCAGGGCACCATTTGGACCAAGCTTGTGCTCAACCATAATCTTGTGTGCAGTAACATATTCTCTAACATCTACGTCAGGCTCATAGGGTAGCCATTCAGCTGCTGGGTCAAGGTTAACTCTAATAGCACTAAGCTCGTTGTATTCAAGCCAGTCTCCGAAGGCATCCACCAAGTGGCTTTTACCAGAGCCAGCAGGGCCTACGAATACTAAAAAGTACAACTACAACACCATATGTAAGTGTATTGGCTAGTTAACGGGTTATTTAAAGTCCTTCAGCCAACCCGGCTTACGTCATCCACCCATTGTGTGGGTGTTGGGCCGGGGCTCGCTTCCGGCGCGATCATCACAGTAGCTTAGGCTACTACAGTGATAGGAGTTGAGAATGGTGGGCCCGGGGGGATTTGAACCCCCGACCTCCCGGTTATCAGCCGGGCGCTCCACCGGGCTGAGCTACGGGCCCTCACTTAGATGCTCCAGGCTTAGTATTTAGCATACACTAGTTAGGAATATAACGTTTATTCCTCCGTTGTAACTCAATATATGATCTTAACCTGTAGCGTTACTCTATAGCTCGGTGCCTAGTAGTGGTGTTAGTTGTAACACTCGGTACAGGAGCTGCAGGAGGCCCTCCAGATAGAGCTAGGAGTTGTATTCTCATAGAATCTAGTAGCTCACGTATAATCTTGGATTTTGGTGATGGGTGTTCATCTAGGCTTCAGCGTATAGGGTTGAGTCTGAGTGATATAGATCTTATCTACATCTCGCACACACATCCAGACCATTATGCAGGGATCTTTGATGCTATGGTACATGATCTAAAGGCTACACCCCACATCCTTGCCGATGAGAGTATAGCCTTAGATGTTAAATCGACCTTAGAGGCATACTTGCCTAGAAGCTTCATGGAGAGGATTAAGATCACTACTACTAGGAATCACTTATTCGTGCTAAAGAATGTAGTTATTAAGACTATCCCAGTAAGCCATAGCATCCCCTGCTACGGTGCTATTGTTGAAGTTGAGGGTTCAAGGATAGTTTATAGTGCAGATACACGGTATGTTGAGCCGCTCTTATACGAGGCTATGAGGAGCGACCTCACGATAGTTGAAGCGACTATGCCGTCGTCAATGAGTGGTGAAGCTATTAGGACTGGGCATATGAGCGTAAGCGACATCTATAGGCTTAGTAGTCTTGTTGAGCAACCAATTATAGTGACACACGTAACTAGTAGCTCTGAGAGGGAATTACTTAGTGCAAACCTTCCACCAAGAGTCATTATCGCTCATGATCTAACGGGCTTTGGGGTGTAGGTCTTTGGCGAGAATGAGCATACTTGAGTTCATGAAGTTGAAGGGTGTAAGGCCTATAGTCATGTTAACCGCCTATGACTACCCCTTTGCTAAGATTGTTGACGAGGCTGGAGTTGATGGGATACTAGTCGGTGACTCTGTAAGCATGGTTGTACACGGATTACCTTCAACTCACCACGCTACAATGGAGATGATGGTTATGCACACAGCTGCTGTAGCTAGAGCTGTGCGAAGAGCACTGCTAGTAAGCGACATGCCTTTTGGAAGCTATGAGACAAGTCGTAGAGAAGCAGTAGTGAACGCAATGAAACTTGTTAGAGCTGGGGCCGATGCCGTAAAGATTGAGGGTGGAAGAGAGGTAGTTGATAAGGTAGAGGCAATAGTAAAGGCTGGAATACCTGTAATGGGTCATATAGGCTTAACACCTCAAAGATACCTAGTACTTGGAGGCTATCGAAAAAGAGGTAAGACAGTTAGAGAGGCAGAAGAGCTTCTTGAGGATGCAAAAGCATTAGAGGAGGCTGGAGCCTTCGCCATAGTAATAGAGTTTACAGCTGAGGAGGTTGCCGAGAGGATAACCCAAACACTATCAATACCAACAATATGCATAGGATCAGGTAGAAAGTGTGATGGACAAATACTAGTCCTACATGATGTACTAGGTTTAAGCGATAAGGTACCACCTTTTGCTAAAAAGTATGTTGATCTAAGGAGGATAGTATTGAAAGCCGTTAAAGACTATGTAAGTGATGTAAGGGAGAGAAGATTTCCATCAGAGGAACACGTGTTCCACATGAAGGAGGAGTGGCGCTAAACATGGACGAAGAGAGGTGCTGCCTAGACGTTATCTGCGAGGACTGTTTAACACTAATTGAAATAGATGAGAAACGTAGATTTGTAGTTAGGATTAGGCGAGGAGCAGTCTTTGGTTCAGATAAGGGTAGTATCAAACATGACGACCTCATAGGATTAAAGTACGGCTCCATAGTAAGGCTATCTACGGGTGTTAAAGCTTACGTGTTAAGACCAAGACTAGTTGATTTAATGGAGCGCTTCTTTGAACGAAAAACACAAGTAATTTACCCCAAGGATCTAGGCTTCATAATACTCATGACTGGTATAGGTCCTGGCTCAAAAGTTGTTGAACTAGGTGTTGGTAGTGGGTTCACAACAGCAGTATTAGCACACATTGTTGGTCCCACCGGAAAGGTATACGCGTACGAGATTAGGAAGGATATGATAGAGATTGCAAAGAGAAACCTTGAGAAGGCTGGACTAGCAGACCGAGTTATCATAAAGCATAAGGATGCTAGAGAAGGGATTGATGAACAAATGGTTGATGCAGTTATAGCTGACATACCAGAGCCATGGTCCGTACTTGACCATGTACATAAAGCGCTAAGACCTTCTGGAGTATACCTAGCATTCATACCAAGCACAAACCAGGTAGTAAAGCTGCTTAAAGCACTAGAGGATAGAGGCTACAAAGGGTTCACAAGACCACGCATAGTAGAGATAATGCTTAGAGAATACCAAGCAAGAAGCGACGCTTTTAGACCTAAAACACTAATGATTGGACATACAGGATACATAGTGTACATGTTTAAGGTCGAGAATACTACTTAAAAGCTAAGCACTAGCATTAGGATAAGAGGGTGTAGTAATGCTATGAGCGAAGCAGAGAAGATTATCAATAAACTCCTAAACACGGTAATGGAGGCCGAGAAGGAGATTAGCAAGATTAGAGAGGAACTAGTATCGGAGTCCAACAGACTACTCCTAGTGGCAGAGGAGCTGTCAAAGTCTATGAGAGACGAGATTAATAGAGAAGTTGAAAGGATAAGAGCTAAGATAATGGAGGACCTCAATAACCAGTTAAGGAGACTAGAAGAGGAGTATAGTAGGAGGTTTGAAGAGGAGAGAAGAGCTATAGAGAGGAGGCTAGAGGAGAAACGAGATGAAGCTATTAGAAGAGCTATAGAGGTTATCGTGGAGGCTATGAAGCAATGGCTGAGCTAGGCATAGAGTATATAATCCCTAAGATAAGAGTGCTAAAGCTGAGAAGCCTAGAAGACGACGTTAGAATGCTCATGAGCCAGTACACTAGCAGCGAAAAGGTCCTAGAGCTATTTAA
>CAZTPV010000001.1:0-3400 GCA_964615085.1 uncultured Desulfurococcales archaeon | reverse complement strand
TCGTAGTCTAGCCATGTACTTACTCTATCCCGCTAGAGTTTTAGGAGTTAATACTATATGGCTTCCTGATGGCAGTGAGGAGTATGTAGTTCGAGTCTCTAGATTCGATAAACGTTTTGTTGAGAAAAGCCTTAAGGATTTTGAGAGAATCTTAAGCGAAATTCTTGGTAAGAAGGTACAAATCAGAATAGAGTGAATGTTGGATGACGTTAGGAAACTAGTAGCTTATTGTATATGGGTTCTCGGTAAACTCCCTTAGTACGGTTGTAGCATAGCTAGCAGGAGGCAACTTAAATTTAAGTAATAGCAAGCCTTGATCCACCTTATGTATTTTCAACTCTGTTCTGATAAGGATAGGTCTATAAGCTCCTTTCAAGCTTCTCATAACGTCATCCAATCTTATGTTGATTTCTTCTGCAATATATTCGTAGATTCTCCTTACATCTCCTTTTAACTTGACTTTAGCCCCTATTAGGGGGGCGTGAGGATATCCATCAATAATTCTCTCTCCTCTAATTGGTATGGTTATCCTATCTACACCATATTCTTCAAGCCTTATTGACAAGTACTTATTAAACATGTATGCTTGTAGGGCCTCTAGCATAATGTTTAAGGGTGCTTTAGTCAAGCAGCTACGTATAAGCCCTTTACTAATACATTGATGGATTTGCCTCTCATACCCCCATGTAGGCTTATAGTTTAGCCTATTAACGATGTTAGCTGGACTTTCATCAGGATAGGGGGAATCTAGTAATTCAGCTAGTATGTTACCTAGGTCATGCTTAGCTAAAAAGTAGCCTAGGATGTGTGTGTTAGGTCTTCGTGTCCCAAACCTCTGGTAACCATAGTAATTTGGAACTATTATTGGTCTCCCATGAAGTTTAAGGATTTCATCTTCCTCTCTAACCATAGCTCTTACTATGAACTCATTGTAGTGGATGTAGCCTCGTTTTAACCTAAAGCTTACGGTTTCTTGACAGTTTAGCACTATTATTTTTTCATTAGCTAGTCGTATTACCAGGTGCTTCTTTTGTACTATGGGTAGGGTTACATATTGGAGTGTTGTAGCGTTAGCATCTTTTAATCCAGCGAAACCTATATCTCTAGCGTTAATACCCAACTCCCTTGATAGTATTCTTATAGCTGTGAAGGTATCAACTCCTCTCTTAATGAGGACGCATAATGTATACTTCTTCTTACCTTCTGCCCTCTTAATGTGTTCAACAACTATGAAGTTCCTAGATCTCGGTGAGGGGATACTTAGCCTAACGTGCTCTAACCCTAGCAGTTTATAGTCCATGCCTAAGAATAGGTCAAGTGGATGCCTAGATTTAATCATAATAGTTTTAGTCCTCCAGTAATCTTATCTATGAGTTCGGCTGGAGCAGGACCTATACCTATGCAGGTAATAGTATTTGGAGGGACTTCAGTTAAGCCTGCATCTCTTATTATAACAGCTGGTAATCCCTCTTTCAGTGCTGCGTTATATAGGTCTAGCAGTTCATTTAGATCTTTAACCTTAAGTACAATCTTCTTCTGACCCTCTTCAAGCCACTCATTTAACCATTTGATCCAGAGCTTATTATTTGCTTTTAGAATGTTTAGTACTAGTGTTACTGCAGCATGGGCTACCTGTACTGCTATCTTCCCTTTACTAAGTTTTAAGTCTGTTCTAACGACGATTACCTGCTTATAGTCGTTCATGTACTCCACCATGCTTGGCACTAATCCTAGCGGGAAATACTTATTAAGATTAGTTTTGTCTGTGACTCCTATGCCGGTGCTAGTTAGGGAGGTGTGCTAATGTCTGAAGAGAGTAGGATTAGCATAGTAGAGCCAGTTAAAGTACCATACTGTAGTAGCTGTGGTAGACCTATACCGCCATGGGAGAGAGGTGTTGCGTTTCTATGTCCTAATTGCGGTTCAGTATTGATATGGCGTTGTGCAAAATGTAGAAAACTTGGTGTAGAGTACAAGTGTCCAAAATGTGGTTTTGTTGGACCATAGAATAATCTATGGGGGGCTTGATCTTTAATGGCTAAGGTTCTTGTTGTCGTGAAAGTGTTCCCGGAGGATACTAGTGTTAATTTAGATGAGCTTAAGAGAAGTATTGCAAAGACTCTTCCACCAGGATACGAGATTGTTCGAAGTGATGAAGAGCCCATAGCCTTTGGCTTAAAGGCCCTTAAACTATATGTCGTTATGGAGGAGTTAACTGAGGGAGGTACTAGCAAGCTTGAAGAAGTATTGCGTCAAGTCCCAGGTGTAAGTGAAATTGAGGTTGAGGCTGTGCATAGGATATCGTCATTTTAAGCTAAATTGTTTTTCACTATTGTGTTAATCCTCAAGATTGTGTAGCCACTATACTTCTTACATAGCTAGATTAATAAGGCATAGACTACAATATTATGGTCTAGTTGGGGTATGATCGTCTTTAAGCTTAGTATAGCTATCGTGGTGATTGACTAATGAGCATAATATCAGGAGAGAGGAGACGTCGAAAGGAGGTAATACTTAGAGTAGCGGAGGCTAAACAGAGGGATGTTGGTAAGGGTAAGGTAAGAATTGATGTAGAGATTCTTAGAATGATTGATGCTGAACCAGGAGACATAGTTGAGATTGAAGGTAAGAGAAAGACCGCAGCTATTGCATGGCCAGCATACCCTGAAGATCAAGGCAAGGATATCATTAGAATGGATGGACTAATAAGGAAGAATGCTGGCGTTGGAATAGGAGATAAGGTCATAGTGAGAAAAGCTGATGCGCGGCCTGCCTCGCTGATAAAGCTTGCACCAGCTCATTTCTCAATAACGGTTGATCAGGGTTTCATTAGCTATGTTAGGAAGCGTCTTCTTGAGTTTCCAGTAGTGGAAGGAGATACCATAATGGTTCCAGTACTTAATCAAGCTATACCCTTTATTGTTGTCCAGACTAAGCCTCTTGGAGTAGTCTACATTACCAGGGAAACCAATATAGTGATTCTTGAAAAGCCTGTAGAGCAGACAAGAGTCCCCAGAGTAACCTACGAAGATATTGGAGGCATGAAGGATGTTATTCAACGTGTAAGAGAGCTTGTTGAACTTCCTTTAAAGCATCCGGAGATATTTAGGCGGTTAGGCATTGAGCCTCCTAAGGGTATTCTATTGTATGGTCCTCCAGGTTGTGGTAAGACGCTACTAGCAAAAGCTATAGCTAATGAAACAAACGCTTACTTTATTGCTATTAATGGCCCTGAGATCATGAGTAAATACTATGGTGAGAGTGAGCAGAGACTTAGAGAGATCTTCGAAGAGGCAAAGAAGCACGCCCCAGCAATAATATTCATAGACGAGATAGACGCGATAGCGTCTAAGAGGGATGAAGTTGTCGGTGAGGTTGAAAGGCGTGTAGTAGCTCAGTT